>NZ_JBFAPP010000015.1:0-194228 GCF_040676775.1 Micromonospora sp. NPDC049523
GGTGGGGGACGGGGGGCGGGGCGGGGGGGTTGGGGGGTTAGATTCCGCCCTCGCCGCCGGCGGTGCCGGTGAGGCCCTCGCCTTCGGGGGGTAGGTCGGGGGGGCGGTTGGTGTGGACGGACTCGGGCATGACCGGGCCGTCGGTGGCACCGGAGCGGGCGGCGGCGTGCCGGGCCACCGCGTGCCGTATCCATCCGTCCACCACCTCGACCCAGTTGAACCGGTCGACGTCGGCGTGCGGTACCCGGAACCGGGTCAGGCTGTAGTGGCTCGCTCCGGCCAGCGCCAGCCGCCGGTCCAGTGCGAAGACCACCTCCAACGCCTGCGGACCGGCCAGGAAGGTCAGCTCCACCTCGGCGAACGGGCCGGCGTAGAGCGGCGCCGCCCAGTAACCGATCTTCTGGTGGAACGGCAGCGCCTGCCTCACCCCCGGCAACTCCCCCTGTTGCAGGCCCACCTGGCGCAACGTGAAGCCCAGGCTCTCGAACGTCGACAGGATCCGCTCCTGAGCCGGCAGCGGATGGACGAAAACACCGGTCAGGCCACCCCGGTTCAGATCCGGGCCGAGAGCCACCTCGGTCCGCAACGCCATCGGCAGGTTGAGCCGGGGTACGCCGTTGACCACGGTCACCGGAAGTTCCCAGGGCATCGGTACGGCGAACGCGACGTCCCGCCGCTCCCCCGGCCCCAACACGACCGCCCCGGCGACCCGTACCCGGCCGAACTCGTACTCGAGGTAGCCGTCGCCGCCGTCCGCCGGCTCGACCCTGGTGACCAGTCCCACGACCACGTGCGCGATCGGCACCGGTTCGTCACCGCCGACCATCCGTACCCGTCCCGGCAGGTCGAGCCCCGGCCGGGTGCTCGGATTGGTCAGCGTCGTACGGACGGCGAAGCCCGTACCGGGTGACGCGCCACCGAAGAGCACCGTCGGCCGTCCCTCCACGCCGGGGCCTGCCCTGCCGATCCTGCCCCAACGCGACCGGGCGGGGCGGCCGATTCGACCACCCCGCCCGGTTGACGCTCACGTTTCTCGATCAGCACGGACGACCGCGCGGTGAACAAGTCAGCGCAGTCGGCGACCGCGCGGTGAACAAGTCAGCGCAGTCGGCGACCGCGCGGGACCTGGTCGGTTTCGTCGTCGAACTCGCCGATGACCTCCTCCAGGAGGTCCTCCAGCGCGACGAAGCCGACCGGCCGACCGACCCCGACCCGGTCGGTGACCAGGGCGAGCTGTGCCTGACGGGCCCGCATCGCGGCGACCGCCTCGGTGACGGTGGCGGTGGCGGCCAGGCTGAAGACCGGGGTCATCAGCTGCTCCGCCGTCGCCGCCCGGCCCGCCGTGGTCGCGCGTACGGCCTCGCGTACGTGCACCATGCCGGCCACCAGGTCCGGGCCCTCCAGCACGGCCAGCCGGGACCGGCCACTGTCCCGGCTCACCGCCTCGATCCGGTCCGCGGTGTCCTCCCGCCGGACCGAGACGATCCGGTCCACCGGTTCCATCACGTCGGCCACCGTGGTGCCCTGCAACTCCAGCATGCTGGTCAGCAACTGCTGCTGGTCCGCGGCGAGCAGCCCGTGCTCGGCCGACTGCTCCAGCAGCATCCGCAGTTCCTCCGGCCCGTGCGCCTGGGCCAACTGGTCCTGCGGTCGTACCTTGGCCAGGCGCAGGATCACGTTGGCCAGACCGTTGAGCGCGGTGAGCAGCGGCCGGGCCACCCGGGCGAAACCCCGGAACGGCAGGGCCAGCAGCACCGCGGAACGCTCCGCGTCGGTGATCGCCCAGGACTTCGGCGCCATCTCGCCGACCACCAGGTGCAGGAACGTCACCAGCAGCAGCGCGAACAGCAGGGCGATCACGTGACTGGCCGCCGCCGGCAGCCCCACCGCGTGCAGCACCGGGCTGGCCAGGTGCTCGATCGCCGGCTCGGCGAGGGCACCGAGGCCCAGCGTGCAGACGGTGATGCCGAGCTGCGCACCGGCCAGCATCAGGCCGAGTTCGCGTACCCCGTCCAGGGCCGCCTTCGCCGCCCGGCCACCGTTGGCCGCGACCTGTTCCAGGCGGTACCGCTTGCTCGCGACCAGGGCGAACTCGGCCGCCACGAAAAAGCCGTTCAGGGCGAGCAGGAGCACCGAGATGAGCAGCGCCCAGGTCGTACTCATGCGGTCACCTCGGGGTGTTCGGAGCCGGCGCCGAGCGCGTTCTGGCCGACCAGCGCGAGCCGGACCGAGTCGGCTACGTGCCGGTCCACCGCGAGCACCTCGACCAGGGCCTTCGGGTGCGGCCGGGGAAGTTCGGACTCGGCCGACAGGTTGATCTCCAACCGGTCGCCGACCTCCGGCACCCGGCCCAGCTCGCGCATGACGAGCCCGGAGAGGGTGTCGTACTCGGGCGCCTCGGGCAGCGCGATGCCGGTGCTGTCGGCGACCTCGTCGATCCGCCAGCGGGCGGGCACCACCCAGGAACCGTCCGGCTGCCGGATCGGGGTCGGCTCGGGCGGGTCGTCCTCGTCCCGGATCGGGCCGACCAGTTCCTCCGCGATGTCCTCCAGCGTGATCACACCGGCGAAACCGCCGTACTCGTCGACCACGCAGGCGAGCTGCCGGTGCCCGGCCCGGAGCCGGTCCAGCACCGTCGGCAGCGGCAACGTGGTGGGCACCAGCAACGGGGGTACGGCCACGTCCGCGACCAGTGTGGTGGACCGCCGCTCCGGCGGCACCCCGAGTACGTCGGCGATGCCGGCGACCCCGATCACGTCGTCGACGCCCTCGGTCCCGCGTACGGGAAACCGGGAGTGGCCGGTGTCGAGCAGTTCCACCAGCCGGCTCACCGGCTCGTCCGCCTGTACGGTGTGCACCGCCACCCGTGGCACCATCGCCTCAGCGGCGGTGAGCTGGCGGAAGTCGAGCCCCCGGTCGAGCAGGGTGGACATGGCGACGTCGAGCTGCCCCTCCTCGCGCGACTCGGCGATGATCTGCTCCAGGTCCTCCGGGGTGGCGCCGCTGGGCAGTTCCTCGATCGGCTCGATGCCGACCCGGCGCAGCAGCCGGGTGGCGGCGGCGTCGAAGAGGCGGATCGCCGGGGCGGCGACGGTCAGGTAGATCAGGGTCGAGCGGCTGAGCTTCAGCGCCAGCATCTCGGCGCGGGCGATGGCGAGGTTCTTCGGCGCCAGTTCGCCGAGCACCATCTGCACGACGGTCGCGATGACCAGCGACAGTGCGATGGACAGCGGCATGGTGACCCCGTCGGGCACACCCGCCACGCCGAACAGGTCGGCGAGTCCGTCACCGAGGAAGGGCTCGGCGACGTACCCGACGAGCAGGGCGGTCAGGGTGATGCCGAGCTGCGCGCCGGAGAGCATGAACGAGAGCCGTCCGGTGACCTTGAGCGCGCGCTGGGCGGCCGGGTCACCGTCGTCGGCGAGTTGTTTGAGTTTGCCGCGGTCGACGGCGACGTAGCCGAACTCCTGGGCCACGAAGTAACCCGTCGCGGCCGTGAGCACGATGATCAGAAGAAGGCCGATCGCGATCAACACGGAGGGCTCAGGGCTCCCCGGTTCGTCGGTCGGTGGGAGGGGCGCCGGGTCGTACCCGGCTGGCTACTACTGCCCTCCTGGGCAGAGGAGTCGATCATGCCGACAGTTTATCCGGACGACCTGGCCAATCACCCGAACCCTCACGAGTCCGCCCCCGCCCGGTGAGGAAGGGCCCTTGGTATCGCTCTTCGTCCAGGAAGGCGCCTTCCTCACCCGATCTGACCGGATCCAGCTCCCGGTTGATCTTCACGCCGTCTGCTGCTGTGGGCCGCGACTCAACGGTCGGGGTTGGCGGGGGCGGCGTCGGCGAGTTCGTCGGTCACCAACAGGTCTGAACGATGCCGACCGGCACGGTACGCGGCCCGCCCCACCATCTGCGCAGCCACCGGGGCGGTCGCCAACTGGAACACCCCGACCAGGACCAGGGTGGCGATGTCGGCGCCCGTACGCAGCCGCAGTCCCACCCCGATCAGGATGAGCAGCAGTCCGAGGATCTGCGGCTTGGTCGCGGCGTGCATCCGGGACAGCACGTCGGGAAAACGCACCACACCGATGCCGGCGGCGAGGCTGAGCAGCGCACCGGCGACCAGGAAGGCCGCCGAGAGGAGGTCGGCGACGTCGCTCACGAATCCTCCCGGGCGGCGAACCGGACCACGCCCACCGAGGCCACGAAGCCCAGGATGGCGAGGACCACCAGGATCGGCAGCGTGGTCGCGTGCCGGTTGATCGCCGCCTCGGTGCCGACCGCGCCGACGATGACGGCAAGCAGCAGGTCGGTGGCGACGACCCGGTCCAGCAGGGACGGGCCGCGGACGATGCGGTAGAGGGCCAGCAGCGCCGCGACGGAGAGCAGGGCGGTGACGATCACGATCACGACGCTCATTCGGTCGCTCCTTCATCGGTACGGGTGGACGGCGGCGGATCGGATCCGTCCCGACCGGACGGCCGGGTTGGACCCGTCGGTGGCGAGGCGGACGGGGACGGGGCGGACGGGGACGGGGCAGACGGGGGCGGGGCAGACGGGGGCGGGGCGGACGGGGGCTGGTCGGCGGCCGACGGACCCGGTCCGGTCAGCAGGCGCAGTTCGGCGGCGGAGCCCGTGGCCCGGACGATCCGCTCCTCGACCGCGAGCACGTCCCGCCGGGCGCGTTCGACGTCGGCGGGACCACGTACGTCCAGCACGTGCACGTAGAGCGTGCCGGTGTCACGGATCGCCTCGACGATGAGCGTGCCGGGGACCAGCGACAGCGCCTCGGCGGTCAGGGTCAGGTTCAGGTCCGAACGCACCCGCAGCGGTACGGCGATGATGGCGCTGTGCCGTACGCCGTCCGGACGGATCGCGATCCAGGCGACCTGGACGCTGGCGGTGAGCAGTTCGGCGATGAACCGGGCGGCGAACCGGAGCAGCCCGAGCGGCCGGATCCGGCCGTCGAAGGTCACCCGTGGCAGCGGGAAGAACACCAGGACCAGCAGCGCGACCAGCGCACCTCCGAGCACGTTGCCCCAGGTGAACTCGCCCCAGAGCAGGTTCCAGACCAGCACCAGCCAGACCACGGTGACCAACTGGTCGCGCCACCGTCCCCGGTTGGTGACGGGTCGACTGGTGGTGGCCTGCGGCGGCCCGGTCACGGCGTGCCCACCGGGAAGACCGCTTCCACGTACGGCGTGCGTTGTCGCAGGTCCTCGGCCGCGTCACCGCTGAGCTGGTAGAGCGGACCGGCGACCACGGTCAGCCCGATGCCGAGGGCGACCAGGGCGAGGGTGGCGCCGACCATGATCGGTGGAAGTCCGGCCGGGGTGTGCGGGTCGGCCAGCCTCGGTGCACGCCAGAAGGCCAGGTTCCAGACCTTCATGGTGGCGTAGAGGGTGAGCAGGCTGGTGAGGGTGCCGCCAATGACCAGCAGCCAGGGCAGCGCACCGCCCTGCGCCACCCCGGCCTGGAGCAGGCCGAGTTTGCCGAGGAAGCCGGAGAACGGCGGGATGCCGGCCAGGTTGAGCGCGGGTACGAGGAACAGGATGCCGAGCAGTGGCGCCACCCGGGCCAGCCCGCCGAGCCGGTCCAGGTTGGTGGTGCCGCCCCGGCGTTCGACCAACCCGGTGGCGAGGAAGAGGGTGGTCTGCACGGTGATGTGGTGCACCACGTAGAAGATCGCCCCGGACAGCCCGGCCAGCGAGGTCAGCGCCACCCCGAAGATCATGTATCCGATGTGGCTGAGCAGGGTGAAGGAGAGCAGCCGCTTGATGTCGGACTGGGCGACCGCGCCGAGGATGCCGATCACCATGGTGAGCAGCGCGACGACCAGCAGCAGGTCGTCGACCTGGCCGCCGGGGAAGAGCAGTGTCTCGGTACGGATGATGGCGTACACGCCGACCTTGGTGAGCAGCCCGGCGAAGACCGCGGTGACCGGGGCGGGAGCGGTCGGGTAGCTGTCCGGCAGCCAGGCCGACAGTGGGAAGACCGCCGCCTTGATCCCGAAAGCCAGCAGCAGCATCAGGTGCAGGACCAGCCGGAGTTCCGCCGGGAGCGCGTCGAGCCGACCGGCGAGCTGGGCCAGGTTGAGCGTGCCGGTGGCCCCGTAGATCAGCCCGATCGCGCTCAGGAAGATCAGCGAGGAGAGCAGGCTGACCACCACGTACGTCGTACCGCCTCTGATCCGTACGCCGGTGCCACTGAGCGTGATGAGTACGTAGCTCGCGGCGAGCAGCATCTCGAAGCCGACGAAGAGGTTGAACAGGTCGCCGGAGAGGAACGCGTTCGTCACACCGGCGGTCAGCACCAGGTAGGTGGGGTGGTAGATGGTCACCGGGGTCGACTCGGAACCGTCCCCCCGGCCCTCGCCGATCGAGTAGAGCAGCACGCAGAGGGTCACCGCGGCGGAAACCACCAGCATCAGCGCGGAGAGCTGGTCGGCGACGAGCACGATGCCGACCGGTGCCGGCCAGCCGCCGACGTACACGACCAGCGGGCCCTCCCGGCTGGCCTGCACCAGCAACACCACCGCGACACCGAGGGTGGTGCTCAGCGCGGTGATGCTGACCAGCCGCTGCGCGACCGGGTATCGGGCCAGGACCAGCGTCAACGCGGCCGCCAGCAACGGAATCACCACCGGCAGCGGAACCAGGTAGCTCATCGCCCACCACCGCCTGAACGTCCGGAGCCCACGGGACCGTCGGGGCCGGTGCCGTCGTGGCGGGTGAACGGTCCGGCCGGGCCGGGTACCTGTTCCGGGTCCTCGCCGTCGTCGTCGGGTTCGTCCGCAGGCTCGTCGACCGGCTCGTCCCCGCGGGTCACCTCGTCCCGCTGGGCCAGCACCATGATCCGCTGGTCCTCCAGGTCGTCCTGCACCTCGTCGTGGCCGAAGAGCTGCCAGCTGCGGTAGCCGACGGCGAGCAGGAACGCGGTGATGCCGAGGGTGATGACGATCGCGGTGAGCACCATCGCCTGGGGCAGCGGGTCGCTCATCTCCGACTCGGGTGTGACGCCGACGATCGGCGCGGCACCGCTGCGGCCGCCGAGCAGGATCATCAGGTTGACCCCGTTGCCGAGCATGATGACGCCGAGCAGCACCCGGGTCAGGCTGCGTTCCAGCAGCAGGGTGACGCCGGCGCCGACGAGCACGCCGACGGTCACCGCCTGGACCAGGTTGGGGATCATGTCAGCTCCCGCTCTCGCAACGGTTCCAGTTCGGTTTCGGGTCCCTCGCCGGCCTCGATCTGCCGGTCCACCTCGGCGCCGAGGCTGCGCAGGATGTCCAGCACCAGGCCGACCACGATCAGGTACACGCCGATGTCGAAGAAGAGCGACGTGACCAGGTGCACCTCACCGATCACCGGCAGGTACAGGTCGAGTACGGCGCTCTGCAACACCTCCGCGCCGGCCAGCAGGGCCAGCGCTCCGGCACCGACCGAGACGAACAGTCCGGTGCCGAGGACCAGTCCGGCGTCGACCGGCGCCGCCTCGTCGAGTTCGTACCGGCCCCCGGCGAGGTAGCGCACGGCCAGCGCGAGCCCGACCACCAGCCCACCGCTGAACCCACCGCCGGGCGCGTTGTGCCCGGAGAACACCAGGTAGAGGGAGAACAGCACGATGGTGTGGAAGATCAGCCGGGTGACCACCTCGAAGACGATCGAGCGACGCCGGTCGCGCAGGGTCGGTCCGGCCCGTAGCCAGACCCGTTCCCGGCGGCGCTCCGGCCGGCTCGGGCCCCGGCGACCGAGGTTCGGCCGGCGGGGACCGGGGCCGGCCCGGGGACGCTGGAAGATCAGGCTGGCCACCCCGGTGGCGGCCACCACCAGCACCGCGATCTCGCCCATGGTGTCCCAGGCCCGGATGTCGACCAGCGTGACGTTGACGATGTTGCGGCCGTGGCCGTACGAGACGGCCAGCTCGGCGAAGTCGACCGAGATCGGCACCGCCTCCCGGCCGCCGGCCGCGACGAGCGCCAGCCCGGCCATGACCACGCCGACGGCCGCGCCGATGCCGGCCCGCAGCCACCGGCTGGCGCGCAGCGGGCGGGCCGAGAAGTTGGCCGGCAACCGGCGCAGCACCAGCACGAACATCACGATCGAGACCGTCTCGACCAGGAACTGGGTCAGTGCCAGGTCGGGTGCGCCGTAGAGGATGAACATCATCGCGGTGCCGTAGCCGGTGACGCCGACCAGCACCATCGCGGTGAGCCGGCGGCGGGCCCGTACGGTGAGCACCGCGGCGGTGGCGAGCACCACCGCGACCACCAGTTGCACCGGGCTGTGCCAGAGCGCGATCCGCTCCGGCCAGGGCCGGCCGATCAGCAGCGCGCCGCCCGGCACCACGACCAGGACCACCAGGATGGTGCCCAGGTACTGCGGCAGCGAACCGCGCTGGGTCGCGCCGGTGACCTCGACCGCCACCCGGTCCAGCCAGTAGGTGACCCGCTCGTAGGCGGTCCCGCCGTCGAACGGGGCACGCATCCGTTCCACCAGCCGCGCCATCCGGTGCCGCAGGGCGAACAGCAGCCCGCCGCCGGCCAGCGCGACCAGGGTGAGCCCGGCCGCCAGTCCGGGTCCGTGCCAGAGCGCGAGGTGGTACTTCCCCGGACCGAACTGCCCGGCGTACGGGACCAGCAGGTCGTCGACCGGTCCGGCCAGTACGCCCAGCGCCAGCCCGGCCACCGCGAGCAGCCCGACCGGGGCGAGCATGGCGACCGCCACCGGTTCGGTCGGCGTGGCCGGCAGCGCCGCTTTGGTGGCGAACGCCCCCCAGAGGAAACGCAGGCTGTAGGCGACGGTGAGGGTGGCACCGGCGACGAGGACGGTCAGCAGTAACGGGTCGTGCCGGAACGCCTCGAACACCGCCTCCTTGCCCACGAAGCCGAGCAGCGGCGGCAGCCCCGCCATCGACGCCACGGCCAGTACGGCGGCGGCGAAGACCAGTGGCATCCGTCGCCACAGTCCGGAGAGCGCGGGCAGTTCGCGGGTGCCGGCGCTGTGGTCGACGATGCCGACGACGAGGAAGAGCGCGGATTTGAACAGGGCGTGGGCGAGCAGCATGGTGATGCCGGCGAGTTCGGCGTCCCGGGTGCCGGCGCCGGTGAGGATGAACAGCAGCCCCAACTGGCTGACCGTGCCGTACGCGAGCAGCAGTTTCAGGTCGGTCTGGCGCAGTGCCGCCCAGCCGCCGAGCAGCATGGTGACCGCCCCGGCGACGTAGACCAGCAGCCGCCACGGCTGGTCGTCGGCGAACAGCGGGGCGAAGAGCGCGACGAGGTAGACCCCGGCCTTGACCATCGCCGCCGCGTGCAGGTACGCGCTGACCGGGGTGGGTGCGGCCATCGCCGCGGGCAGCCAGAAGCTGACCGGGAAGATCGCGGATTTGGTGAGCGCCCCGACGAGGAGCAGCACGACCAGGGTGGCGAGGTACCCGTCGGTGGGCAGCGGTGCGTCTGCCAGTTCGGAGATCCGGTACGTGCCGGCGCGCTGGCCGAGCATGATCAGGCCGATCAGCATGGCCAGCCCGCCGACACTGGTGATCACGAGTGCCTGGGCGGCGGCCCGCCGGCTGGCCCACTTCTCCGGGTTCTGGCCGATGAGCAGGTAGGAGCAGACCGTGGTCAGTTCCCAGAACACGTAGAGCAGGACCAGGTTGTCCGAGACGACCAGGCCGAACATGGCACCGGCGAAGCCGACGAAGGTGGCGGCGAAGCGGCCGAGGCCGGAGTCGTCGGCGGCGAAATACCGGGCGCAGTAGACCAGCACCAGGGCGCCGATCCCGCCGACCAGGAGCACCATCAGCCAGGAGAGCGTGGTGACCCGCAGGGCCAGGTCGAGGTGCAACTGCCGGACCCAGCCGTACGTCTCGGCCACCGTGCCGCCGTCGCGGACCGTACCGGTGATGGCGACGGCCCAGCCGAAGACGGCCGCCGGGGCGAGCGCCAGCAGGTAGCAGGCGCGGCGACCCCACCAACGGACGAGCAGTGGCGCGATCAGCGCCAGCGCGAGGTGGAGGCTCAGCAGCACCAGCATGCGTTCTCCAGGTAGGTGTCATCGCAGGCCCTTGTCCAGGGTCTGTGGCTACGGGGGATCAGGCGGCATAAACGTCGATAATGCCGGCAAATAACGAAAGTTGGACTAAACCGCGTCAGGGCTGCCACACCACACCGCAGAGCCGGGGGCCGGGCGGCACGGCGTACCGGAAGTGGGCGAGGCCGACGGGTCCGGACCGCGACTGCGGGACGGAAATCAGCCGGCGACGCGGCCGCGGGCATCGACGAAGGCCCAGGCCCCGACCCTGCGGCGGATCAAGCAGGGCTGTGGCCAGGAGTGTTCCGCAGGTCCCGGACCGCGAAGATCAGCCGGTGGCGCGGCGGCGGCTCAGGCCGGCGGTGCGCGGCTGGACGGCCCGGAGACGGTCCGCGAACGCGGCGCCGCCCGGTGTCCGGTGATCGGTGCGGAGACCTCGACCGGTACGACCGGCAGTGCGACCGACCGCACCCGCACGGCAACGGATTCCGGCGCGGGCGGGCGTAGTTCCGCCCCGGCGAGTGCTCGGGCGGCCCCGCGGCCGGAGCCGGTTTCCGCCTCGCCCCGGCCGTGCACCGGGGTGTTGTGCTGCAGCGCGGCACCGATGGACGCGTGCGGGCTGGCCAGGGCGCCGGCCGGTGTGTCGGCGGAACTCGCCCCGTGTACGGCGGTGAGCGAGAGCAGGGTGAGCAGGACAGCGACGACCAGCCGACCGATCGGTCGGCGGATCAGACGCCCGTCCCACATCGCTTGTCGTCTCCCCGTCCGGTCACTCGTCGGCCGGGTGCAGTCTACCGGGTGGGTCAGTCGGGGCCATTCAGTCCGATGTGGACCCGATCAGCAGGTCGGGTCGGCCGAGTTGGAGCACGACCCGGTTCACCAGGTGTTGGGCCGCGGCGAGCGAACGAACCGCGACCAGTTTGCCGCGGCCCTCGCGGCGCAGGACGAAGTAGTGCACCGCGGCCCGGACCTGGGCCCGGTCGGCGGCGCTGGCCTGGGCGGTGTCGAGCACCAGGACGCGCAGGCAGGCGCCGACCCGTTCGGCTAGTTCGAGGTCGGCGCCCCGCAGGCCGAGGCGGAGTGCGGCCAGGTGCCCGTCGACCTTGCGGATGAGTACGTCGGTGCCGCGCTCGGTGCTGTGCTGTTCGGCAGTCATCCGGTCCCCTCCGTACCGACCTCGGACTGCCGGAGAAGTTACTTTATGTCGCAGTAGCCCAGCAAGCAGTTAAGTAACACTTAACGTAGGAATAAGCCTTTAAGGGTATAAGAGTCGCAAAGCACCACGGCGGTGTGCCGATTGTCGTAGGCGCGGGGCAGGATTGGCGCCATGGCGGACGTGCTGGAGCGGTTCGGGGTGGCCACCCGTGAGTGGTTCGCCGCCGCGTTCGCCGCACCCACCGCCGCCCAGGCCGGTGCCTGGCAGTCGATCGGCGCCGGTCACAACGCCCTCGTCGTCGCGCCGACCGGATCCGGCAAGACCCTGGCCGCCTTCCTCTGGTCGCTGGACCGGCTGGCCCGCGAACCCCGACCGGAAGACCCGAAGCAGCGCTGCCGGGTGCTCTACGTCAGCCCGCTCAAGGCCCTCGCCGTCGACGTCGAACGCAACCTGCGCGCCCCGCTCACCGGCATCCGGCAGGCGTCCGCCCGGCTCGGGCTGCCGCCACCGGAGATCACCGTCGGGATGCGTACCGGCGACACCCCGGCCGACGAGCGGCGGGCGTTCACCCGTACCCCGCCGGACATCCTGATCACCACCCCCGAGTCGCTGTTCCTGCTGCTCACCTCGGCCGCCCGCGACTCGCTGCGCGGGGTCGAGTCGGTGATCGTCGACGAGGTGCACGCGGTCGCGGCCACCAAACGCGGCGCCCACCTGGCCCTCTCCCTCGAACGCCTCGACGAGCTGCTGCCCCGACCGGCACAGCGGATCGGACTCTCCGCCACCGTACGACCGATCGACGCCACCGCCCGCTTCCTCGCCGGTGCCCGACCGGTCGACGTGGTGCAGCCCCGTACGCCGAAGACCATCGAGGTCAGCGTCGAGGTGCCGGTCGAGGACATGACCCGACTCGACGAACGCAACCCGCCCGACGACGACGAACTCGGCACCCCCCGCCGCGCCTCCATCTGGCCCGCGGTCGAGGAACGGGTCTACCAGCTCATCCGGGAACACCGGTCGACCATCGTGTTCACCAACTCCCGGCGCGGCGCGGAGCGCTTCTGCGCCCGGCTCAACGAACTCGCCGCCGACGAGCAGGCCGCTTCCGCGCTGGACCCGGCCGCGCCGGTCGCCGCCCGCGACGCGGTGCCGGACCGGCTGCCGGCGGAGATCATGGCCCAGTCCGGCTCGGCCACCGGGGCTCCAGCGGTGATCGCGCGGGCCCACCACGGCAGCGTCTCCCGCGAGGAACGCAAGCACATCGAAGAGGCGCTCAAGTCCGGCCAGCTTCCCGCCGTGGTCGCCACCTCCAGCCTCGAACTCGGCATCGACATGGGCGCGGTCGACCTGGTGGTCCAGATCGAGGCCCCGCCGAGTGTCGCCGCCGGCCTGCAACGGGTCGGCCGGGCCGGGCACCAGGTCGGCGCGATCTCCCGAGGCGTCGTCTTCCCCAAGCACCGGGGCGACCTGATCTCCTGCGCGGTGGTCGCCGAACGGATGGGCGACGGGGCGATCGAGGAGCTGCACTACCCGCGCAACCCGCTCGACGTACTGGCGCAGCAGATCATCGCGATGGTCGCGCTGGACGAGTGGCGGGTGCCCGACCTCGCCGCACTGGTCCGCCGGGCCGCACCCTTCGCCGAACTGCCCGACTCGGCCCTGCACGCGGTGCTGGACATGCTCTCCGGCCGCTACCCGTCGACCGCCTTCGCCGAACTGCGCCCACGGCTGGTCTGGGATCGCGGCACCGACCTGCTCACCGGCCGGTCCGGCGCCCAGCGCCTCGCCGTCACCAGCGGCGGCACCATCCCCGACCGGGGCCTGTTCGGTGTCTTCCTCGCCGGGGCGACCCGGTCCGCCCGGGTCGGCGAGCTGGACGAGGAGATGGTCTACGAGTCGCGCATCGGCGACGTGTTCCTACTCGGCTCCTCGTCGTGGCGGATCGAGGACATCACCCCGGACCGGGTGCTGGTCTCCCCCGCCCCCGGCCAGGCCGCCCGGATGCCGTTCTGGAAGGGCGACAGCCTCGGCCGCCCGATCGAGCTGGGCCGGGCCATCGGCGCCCGACTGCGCACCCTGGCGAAACAGGACGACGAGGTGGCCGTCACCGCGCTGCGCGACGGTGGGCTGGACGCCTGGGCGGCCGGCAACCTGGTCGCGTACCTGCGGGAGCAGCGGGAGGCTACCCGGTCGTTGCCGGACGACCGGACCGTGGTGGTCGAGCGCTTCCGCGACGAGTTGGGCGACTGGCGGCTCGCCGTGCACTCGATCCTCGGGGCCAGGGTCAACGGCCCCTGGGCGCTCGCGATCGGCCGCCGGCTGGCCGAACGGTACGGGGTGGACGCGCAGGTCGTACCGAGCGACGACGGCATCGTGGTGCGGCTGCCGGACACCGCCGACGAACCACCCGGTGCCGACCTGGTCGGCTTCGACCCGGACGAGATCGCGCAGATCGTGCAGGAGGCGGTGGGCGGCTCGGCGATGTTCGCCGCTCGGTTCCGCGAGTGCGCCGCCCGCGCCCTGCTGCTGCCCCGACGCGACCCTCGGCGCCGGCAACCGCTCTGGCAGCAGCGCCAACGCGCCGCCCAACTACTCGACGTCGCCCGCGAGTACGCCGACTTCCCGATCACCCTGGAGGCGGCCCGCGAGTGCCTGCAGGACGTCTTCGACGTACCGGCGCTGGTCGGGCTGATGCGCGACCTCGCCGCGCGGAAGATCCGGCTGGTCGAGGTGGAGACCAACCAGCCGTCGCCGTTCGCCCGGTCGCTGCTCTTCGGCTACGTCGGCGCCTTCCTCTACGAGGGCGACGCCCCGCTGGCCGAACGCCGGGCCGCCGCGCTCGCCCTCGACTCGGCCCTGCTCGGCGAGCTGCTCGGCCGGGTGGACCTGCGCGAATTGCTCGACCCGGCGGTGGTCGCCGAGACCGAGCGGCAATTGCAGTGGCTGACCGAGCAGCGCCGGCCCCGCGACGGCGAGGACGTGGTCGAGCTGCTCCGGCTGCTCGGCGACCAGACCGAGGCGGAGTTGGTCGAACGCGGCGCCCGCCCGGAGTGGCTGGCCGAGTTGGCGGCGACCCGCCGGATCCTGCGGGTACGCATCGCGGGACAGGAGCGCTGGATCGGGGTCGAGGACGCCGGCCGGTTCTCCGACGCGCTCGGGGTCGCCCTGCCGGTCGGTATCGCGCAGGCGTACCTGGAGCCGGTGGTCGATCCACTCGGCGACCTGGTCGCCCGCTACGCCCGTACGCACGGGCCGTTCGCGGCGGCCACCTGCGCGGCCCGGTTCGGGCTCGGCGTGTTCGTGGTCGAACAGGCGCTGCGCCGGCTCGCCGCCACCGGGCAGGTGGTCTCGGGCGAGTTCTCACCGGCCGGCACCGGCACCGAGTGGTGCGGCGCGGAGGTGCTGCGGCTGCTGCGGCGCCGTTCCCTGGCCGCGCTGCGCCGGGAGATCGAACCCGTGCCGCCGCGTACGCTCGCCACCTTCCTGCCCCGCTGGCAGCAGATCGGCGGCAACGCGCGGGGCGTCGAGGCGGTCGCCGCGGCGATCGAACAGTTGCAGGGTGTCGCGGTGCCCGCGTCCGCGTTGGAGAGCCTGATCCTGCCCGCACGGGTGGCCGACTACTCCCCCGCGTACCTGGACGAGCTCTGCGCCAGCGGCGAGGTGACCTGGGCCGGGACCGGTGCGATCGGCGCCGCCGACGGCTGGGTCAGCCTCGCGTACGCCGACTCCGCCCCACTGCTGCTGCCGCCGCCCGATCCGGCGCTCGCCCTCACCCCGCTGCACCAGTCGGTGCTGGACGCGCTCGGCGACGGGCAGGCGCTCTTCTTCCGGGCGTTGGCCGACCGGGTCGGCTCGACCGACGATGAGCCCCTGGTCGCCGCCGTCTGGGAGCTGGCCTGGGCTGGCTGGTTGACCAACGACACCATCGCCCCCCTGCGGGCGCTGCTCGGCGGACGGGGTGCGCACCGGGCCCGGCCTGGCGCACCGCGTACCCGCTACCGGCGTCCCGGTCGACCGGCGCTGCCGGCTCGGGGCGGGCCACCGGCGGTCGCCGGTCGCTGGTCCCGGCTGCCCGATCGGGACACCGACCCGACCCGGCGGGCCGCCGCCCTGGCCGATCTGCTGCTGGAACGGCACGGACTGGTGACCAGGGGCGCGGTTGCCGCCGAGGGGATCGTCGGCGGGTTCGCGGGCGTGTATCCGGTGCTGGTGGCGATGGAGGAACGCGGTGCCGCCCGGCGGGGCTACTTCGTCGAGGGACTGGGTGCGGCGCAGTTCGCCGTACCGGGGGCGGTGGACCGGCTGCGCGCGCTGGCCGAACCGGACGACGGCCGTCGGCGTACGGGCAGCGCGCTGGTCCTCGCCGCGACCGACCCGGCGAACCCGTACGGTGCCGCGCTGCCCTGGCCGGAGCGGGCGGTCGACTCCGGTGACGGTGAGCGCGGGGCGAGCGGGCACCGGGCCGGTCGCAAGGCCGGTGCCCTGGTGATCCTGGTCGCCGGTGACCTGGCCCTGTACGTCGAACGTGGCGGCCGCACCCTACTGTCCTTCGTGGACGATGACGACGCCCTGGTCCTGGCCGCGAAGGCACTGGCCGACGCCGTCCACTCCGGCGCCCTCGGCCCCCTGTCGGTGGAACGCGCCGACGGCGACTCGGTCCAGTCCAGTCCCCTAGCCGCCGCCCTAACCACAGCCGGCTTCCGCCCCACCCCCCGCGCCCTCCGCCTCCGCACCTGACCCCAGGTTCGCGTTGATCATGAAGTTAGCGACGGATTTTCGCTCTCAGAGCGCGCTAACTTCATGATCAACGCGACGGGTGGGGCTAGAGGATGACGGTGCCGGTGGGGGTGATGGACCAGGTGGGGTTGTGGGCGATCTCCCAGAGGAGGCCGTTCGGGTCGGCGAAGTGGCCGTGGTAGCCGCCGAAGGACGCCGGCTGACCGGGTTTGCGGATGGCGGCACCGGCGGCGGCCGCGGCGGCGAGCACCCGGTCGACCTCCTCAGGGCTCGCCACGTTGTGCGAGAGGGTGAAGCCGCGCGGTGTGGCGTCGGCCGGGGCCGCCGCCCCGAGGTGGGCGGTGCCGAGATCACCCGGGCCGAGGTCGGCGGTGAACTGCTCGGCGTCGAAGAGGCCGAGCATCATCCCCGGTCCGATCTGGAAGAAGAGGATCTCGCCGGGTACGTCGAGCGTCGGATTCCAGCCGAGTCCGTCGACATAGAAGCGCCGCGCGGCATCAAGATCGGCGGTCGCCACGGTCACGAAGTGCACCTGTTGTTCCATGGTGATCCATTCTCCCCCCAGCGGCGACCCGCCACCGGGCGGCCGACACACATGCCCTGCTGACAGGCCTGACTGTCTTGCCGACCGTCACCATCCGCGCCTATGGTCACGGGCATGGCGGTTGCGTTCCGTGATCCCTTTCCGATCATTCTGAGCGACGATCCAGCACGACTCACCGCGTTCTATCGAGAGCGCCTCGGATTCACCGAGTCCTACCGCTTTCCGCCGGAGCAGGACGGCGAGCCGGAGTTCGTCGTACTCAGGCTCGGCGGGGCTCAGTTCGCCTTCGGCCGGGCGGACGACACGGGGCTGCACGGCATTCCTCGGGGTGCGGACAACGGCCGGCGTACGGAGGTGTGCGTGTACACCGACGACGTGGACCGCGCGATCGAGGATCTACGTAGCGTCGGAGTTCCGGTGCTGTTCGAACCGGCCGACCAGCCCTGGCAGGAACGGGCCGCGTACGTCGCGGACCCGGACGGCAACCCGATCCTGATCGTCGCACCCATGCCGGCGCCGGCCGCTAGGGCCGACCGGTGACCGGGCCGGCGGAACACCGAAGCACCGCGGAACCCACCGCGGACTCCAACTTGGAACCCACCGCGGAATCCAACGCGAAACCCACCGCGGAATCCAACGCGGAACCCACCGCGAAACCCACCGCGGAATCCAACTCGGAACTCGCGACGGAACTCGTCGCCCGGGTGGATCGGGACCAGCAGGCGCGGTCCGAATTGCCGAAGCGGCCGGTCGACCACGCCGACTGGGCCCGGGTGGAGGCGGTCGACGCCGAGAACACCGCCTGGCTGAAGGGGATTCTCGACCGGCACGGCTGGCCCCGCCGCAGCGACGTCGGCGATGAGGCCGCCGTCGCCGCCTGGCTGCTGGCCCAGCACGCCGACCGTGACCCGGCCTTCCAGCGCGAGTGTCTGGCCCTGCTCGAACAGGCGGTGAGCGACGGTGAGGCGAGCCCCGGCCACCTCGCCTATCTCACCGACCGGGTCCTGCGGGCGGAGGGAAAACCGCAGCTGTACGGCACCCAGTTCTGGTACCTACCGGAGAACCTGGACGAGCCGACCCCACAACCGATCGAGGACCTTGCCGGCCTCGACGAGCGGCGCCGCAAGGTCGGCTTCGGGCCGTTCGCCGATCACCTGGCGGGCATCCGTCGTTCCGAGGCCGAGGACGACTGAGCCCTCCACCGGCTGCACCCGTCATGCCCGCCGGGTCATGATCCGCAGGGTGATGGTGAGCCCGAGTACGCACCACACGGCCAGTACGGCGAACGGCAGTGCGCTGACCCCGTCCGGCGGGACGGCCAGGGTGTCGCGTACGGCTTCGGCCATGTACTGGAACGGCAGTGCCCGGTGCACGGTCTGCAGCCATTCGGGTAGCCGGTCGGCGGGGAAGTTGATCGGGGCGAACATCAGCGCGACGAAGACGATCAGTTGGGCGATCAGGTTGGCGACCGTCGGCGAGGTGGCGTACGCGATCGCGTACCCGATCGCGGTTGCGGTCAGCGCGACGAGCAGGACGGCCGCCACGACGAGCGGGCTGATGTCGAGCGTGAGGTCGAACCGGATCGTCGCCGTGAGCAGCGCCAGGACGAGTCCGGGCAGTGCGGTCGCCAGCCAGGTGCTGAGGTCGGCGGCGAGGATCGCGGACCGGGGCACCGGGAGGGTGCGGTTGTAGTCGAAGGTGCCGGCGGTCTTGGCCTCGGCGACCAGCTGCGGTGCGAGCACCATGCCGACGGTGATCAGGCCGAGGGTGGGTGCACCGATCGACAGGTAGAGCGCGGTGGCCTGGTCCATGGTGGGGATCAGGAACGAGAAGCCGATCACGATGCCGACCGCCAGCATGGTCTGGATGATGACCATCAGCGGGAGGGTGTGCTTGAGTCGGATGGTGCTCCAGCGCAGGAGCAGCAGGTAGCTACGCAGCCAGGATCGCATCGCCGGTTTCCTTCTCGGTGCCGGCGGTCAGGCCGACGTAGACGTCTTCGAGGCTGACCGGGTGCAGGGCGAACTCGGTGATGGTGCCGGCGCCGCGCAGGCCGAGCGCCCAGGCGACGGCCCGTTCGGTCTGGTCGGTGTCGACCGGCAGGACCATCCGACGGCCGGTGACCGTGACGGTGCCGACCCAGGCCGGTGGCGCGGGCGGCGGCAGCCCCGGCGTGCAGGTCAGTTCGAGCCGCAGGTCGGCGGTGACCCGGTTGCGCAGTTCGGCGGGGGTGCCGGTGACCACCGCCCGGCCGTGGTCGAGCACCACGATCCGGTCGACGCTCCGTTCTGCCTCGGCCACGTTGTGGGTGACCAGGATGACCGCGCAGCCGTCTGCCGCGAGGTCGCGTACCTGCTGCCAGAGCAGGCGGCGGCGGACCGGGTCGACGTCGTTGGTGGGCTCGTCGAGCATCACCAGCCGGCCGGGTTCGACCGCCGCCATGCAGAACGCGGTCAGCCGGCGGACACCCCCGGAGAGGCGTTCTCCGGGTACGTCCGCCCACTCGGCGATGTCGAGGGCGGCGAGCAGTTCTCCGGTACGTTGCCGTACCCGTTGCCGTTTGCCGCCGCGGATCCGGCCGAGGATTTCGATCGCCTGTCTCGGCGTCACCCCGGCCAACGGTGCCTGTGCCTGGAGTTGGACCGAGCAGACCGCACGCGCGTACGCCGGGTCGGTGACCGGGTCACGGCCGTCCAGCCGCAGCGTGCCGGAGGTCGGTCGGACCAGGCCGGCGACCTGGTTGAGCAGGGTGGTCTTGCCGGCGCCGTTGTGGCCGAGCAGGCCGAGGACCTCGCCGGGACGGACTTCGAGGGAGAGGTCGTCGTTGGCGCGCAGGCCACCTCGGTAGATCTTCGTCAGGTGTTCGACGTGCAGCATCCCGCACCACCTCTTCACATACCGATCAGTATTCAGATACCAAGGAGTATCCGGATACCGATCAGAATGTCAACGCGCCTGTTGTGGCAGGATCACGACATGAGCGATCGACTCACCCGCGCGCAGCAGCAACAGCGCACCCGACAGCACCTGCTGGACGCGGCGGAGACGCTCTTCGGTGAACGGGGCATCCACCGGACCTCGCTCGACGAGGTGGCGGCCGAGGCAGGGCTGACCAAGGGCGCGATCTACGCCAACTTCGAGAGCAAGACCGGGCTGGTGGCGGCGATCCTCGAACGCCGCCTCACCGACGACCATCCGGCCTACCCCGGTACCGAGGCCGACGCCGACATCTCGTACGCCGGTTGGCTGCGTCACCTCGGCGCCGACTACGACGCCACCCTCCCGCTGCCCAAGGTACGCCGGTTCGCCATGGCCATCGTCGAGTTCTGGCTGTACGGGATGCGCACCCCGGAGGCACGGGAGTCGATCGCGGCGTGGCTGCGCGTGGTCCGGGCGAGCAACGCGAAGGAGATCGTCGAGCGGACCGGGGGCAACCCGCCCATGCCCGCCGACCAGTTGGCCGCCCTGATGACCGCGCTGGACGTCGGCGTCGCCTTCCAGCACCTGATCGACCCCGACGCGGTTCCGACCGAGGTCTACGGCCGAGGCCTGCGCGCCATCCTCGGAACCGACGGGCCATCCCGACAGGCAAGCGAGGAGACAGCCGACCGGGCAGCCGGGGGGTGACCCGCAGGGTCGTCGCCCGCGTACACGTCGATCTGGTCCGACACGCCAGCGCCACCGCGTTTCGGGTGTCCCGGCTCGGGTAGCAAGCGCGATCCGGATTTGTCCCGGCGCCTGGATCCTGTCGGCTCGTCATGGGCTGTACCTGCGGGATCTGCCCGACGCCGAACTGGTTCGGCTCCGCTCGGCCCGCTGAACAGGAGGCAACCATGACAACCGACGTGGCACCCGACTATTTCAAGCCCGAGGCGGGGATCTTCCTCGCCACCCTGTTGATAGTCCGTGACATCGACCGGTCACGGGAGTACTACGAGCGGGTGTTCGGGGCCACCTGTGTCCACGAGAGCAACCCGCTGATCCTCCGTTTCCACAACAGCTACATCATCATCAACGTCGAGGGCGGTCCGACGGACGACAAGCCGATGGTGCAGGCCAAGGCGCCGGCCGACTCCAACACGTTGAGCTGTGCGATGAACGTACGGGTCACCGACATCCGGTCGCTCTACCAGGAGTGGAAGGCCCGCGGCGCGGACTTCATCACCGAACCGAAGGACCACGGTACGGAGATCCGGTGCTACCTGCGCGACCCCGACGGCTACCTGATCGAGGTCGGACAGGGCCTCTGACCTCTACTAGCCGTCCGTCGCCTGGTCGCCGTCACGCTGGGCCGGTACGCACACCGTGATGGCGGACGGCACCACCCGTACCTTCAGCCGCTTGCCGGTGCCGCACGCACCGCCGTCGACCTCGTACGTCTGTGGTGTGTCGAACCGTACGTCGACCTTCCGCCCCTGGGTGATCTCCAGCAGCGGAGAGTTCTCGGACCGGCCGACCGCCATCCGGCCGAGCGTACGGGCCCAGTCGATCACCCCGTGCCCGGTGGCGACGCCGATCTCCAGCCGGCCGTCGTCGGGGCGGGCGTCGTCGAAGGCCTCGATCCCGCCGGTGATCGTGCTGACGTTGCCGAACAGCACGCAGCTCGCCTCGCCGTCGAACCACTTCTCCCCGTCGACCTTGATCTTCACCGGCACGACCTCGTCGCGTACGTGCCGCAGGCCGGTCCAGACGTAGGCGAGCTTGCCCATGCTGTCCTTCAGCTGCCGGTCGGCGTCCGAGATCATCTCCGCGTCGAAGCCGGCGCCGGCCATCACCGCGAAGTGCTGCCCGTTGACCCGACCGAGGTCGATCCGGCGACGCTCGCCGTGCAGGGCGATCCGAAGTGCCTCGTCGAGGTCCTGCGGGATGCCGAGGTTGGTGGCGAGCAGGTTCGCCGTGCCGGCCGGCAGGATCCCGGTGGCACCGTCCCAGCCAGCGAGGGTGTCCACGCAGTGCTGGACCATGCCGTCCCCGCCCCAGACCAGGATCAGTTCGGCTCCCTTGTCCAGCGCCTTCCGTACCTTCTTGGGAGCTTTACGGCTTTTCGGCACCTCGTACCAGATCGGGTCTGTGATGCCCTCGTCGGTGAGCCGCCGACGCAGCTCGCCGAGCCCGCCGCCGAGCGTCTTCTTGCGGTGGGCGATCACCGCGACCCTGGTCACCGGCCCACCCGGCTCGCGACGAAGAGGGCACGGCCGCCGCCCGACCGGGTCGGCACAACACCAACGGAGTACGTCATGCGTCGGGTCTTACCCACCACCCGACCCGATCCACACCCGCCCCGCCGTCCCGGCACCCCCAGCCGGTTCGGCTACCGTGCGGGCATGCCAGTACGCGCGGTACGCCGGGACAGCGGTCGGTCGGCCGCCGAGCGGGCGCCGGTGGAGCCGAAACGACCCGCGTCGCTGGACCTGGCCACGGTCGAGGAACACGACCTCGACCACGAGGCGACGTTCCGCCGGCTGGGATTCGTGGACCTGGACCTGTCCGGCCGGTCGGCGGACGCGGTGGAGTTCGAGCACTGCCGGTTGCGCGGCACCGACCTGAGCGGCACCTCCCTCGACGGGGCCAAGTTCAGCGACTGCCTGGTGGAAAGCTCGAACCTGGCCAACCTGCGGGTGGAGAAGTCGAGCCTGCTGCGGGTACGGCTGTCGACCGCACGGATGACCGGCCTGCATTGGGTCAACGGCTCACTGCGCGACGTGACGTTCGCGCAGTGCCGGCTCGACCTGGCCTCGTTCCGGTTCTCGAACTTCCAGCACGTCGTGTTCGAGGGCTGCAACCTGAGCCGGGCCGACTTCACCAACGCCGACCTCGGCGGCGTACGTTTCACCGACTGCGACCTGACCGGCGCCCAGTTCAGCCACGCGAAAATGCCGGGCACCCGGTTCGTCAACTGTTCCCTGGCCGGAATCGGCGGGGTGACGAGCCTGGCCGGTGCGATCGTCGCGCGAGCCGACCTGATCGCGCTGTCGTACACGCTCGCGGGTGCGCTCGGCATCCGGATCGAGGACGAGGACGCCGATCGGGATGCCGCGCGCACCTGACGAGCGCTGCTCAGCTCACGCAGAGTTCGTTGCCCTCGGGGTCGTGCAGGGTGGTGTTGACCGGGCCCCGGTCGGACGTGACCCAGGCGATGGTGGCGCCCAGTTCGAGCAGGCGTTCGACCTCCGCCTTCGCCACCTCCGGACCGACCTGGAGGTCCAGGTGCACCCGGTTCTTCGCGGTCTTCGGCTCGGGCACCCGCTGGAAGAACAGCCGGGGGCCGGTGCCGTCGGGGTCCGTGCAGGTCGCCACGTCGCGGAAGGCGCGACGGCCGTCGACCTCGATCACCTCGTGCTCCTGTAGCTGACCGCCGTCGAGTAGCTGACCGACCAGCGCACTGTGGTCCTCCTGCTGGTAGCGCAGCGCCTCGGCCCAGAAGCGGGCCAGCGCGTGCGGGTCGGCCGCGTCGAAGGCCACCTGGATTCTCACGCCCATGACCGTTTCCTCCGCACCATCGTCGTAACCGGTAATACCGGTGTCTACAGCAGACTAGCAAGCTCCGCGCTCGATTCCCGTACGCCGCCACGGCGGATTGACCGGTGCCCGCGCTCTGACAGGATCAGCGGGTGCCCATCACCGCCTCCCGCGCCCTGGTCCGACAAGCCGAGCGCTGGTTCGTCCGTCACGGCGTGCCACAGATGATCGCCGGGTACGACTTCGACCGGCACATCCTCCCCCGGATGCTGCCGTTCCTCGCCGTGGTCGTGGTAGCCGACCTCGCCTGGGTGATCCTGCAGGCCGCCACCGGCACCGCCCGCTGGGTGCTGCTCGCGATCGTGGCCGCCGCCGGACTGGCCGGCTGGTCCGCGCTGACCAGGTTCGGCCGCCGCCTGCCGCACTTCTCCCGGCGGATGATGATCACGATCCTGGTCGCGTACGCGGTGGTGCCGGTTGTCGTACCGCCGCTCGCGCTCTGGCTGCACGACGGACAGTTGAAGATCACCGTCACCTCGGTGGCCGCGTTCGCGCTGCTGTTCACCGGCTCCTGGCTGGCCACCAGCTACGGCGTGGTCCCGCTGCTGCGCCGCGCCATCCGGCACGCGGTTGACGACATGCGCAACAGCGTCCGGCTACAGGGCCGGGCCCTGCCGCTGCTGCTCTTCGTCACCCTGTTCTTCTTCTTCACCGGCGAACTGTGGCAGGCGATGAACCGGCTGCCCTGGTACCGCCTGGGTCTGGTGCTCAGCCTGTTCACCGCGGTGACCATCCTGGCCGCCGCCGGCCGGCTCCGCGACGAGATCGGCCGGGTGGAGCAGGATCTCAGCGCAGAACGGCTCTCCTCGTCCTGCAAGCGCACCCCGCTGGCCAGCCTGCCGATCGAGGAGGTCGCCCCGGACGGACCCCTGCAACCGGTGCCGCTCAACGGCCGGCAGGTGGGCAACCTGCTGCTCATGCTCGCCACCCGGCAACTCGTACAGGCCCTGGTGGTCGGGGTCGGACTGTTCAGCTTCTTCCTGCTGCTCGGACTGATCGTGGTCCAGCCGGAGACCGCCGAGCAGTGGATCGGTGAACCCCCGGCGATGCTCGGCGCCGGACTGCCGGTGCCGCTGGCACTGCTCGGCAACGCCACCCTGCTGGCCGGCTTCGGCAGCATGTACTTCGCGGTCACCTCGATGAGCGACGTGGAACACCGCCGCCAGTTCTTCGCCCCGATCCTGGACGAGGTCGAACGGACGCTCGCCGTACGCGCCGTCTACCTCTCCGTACGCGAGATCGTGCTGCCGACCCAGCCCGTACCGCTCCAGCCGACAGAAGCGGCCGTCGGTCCCGTGGTCGACGCGGGCCGGTAGCGCAGATGCGGGTGCGGTGGCCGGCGGGTTACCGGCCCTCCGCGCTCCGCCAGGCGGCCAGCAGTTCCTCCGGGCCGTACGCCGCGTCCAGCCCGCCACAGGAGACGCCAGCGCGCGACACCGCCAGGATCGGCAGCGGCTGATCGGTGAGCGCGGCCCGGTGCCGGTGCAGGACGGCAAGGTCGTGTGCGTCGAAGGTGGCCTGGTCAAGCCACTTGATCGATCCGACGAACAGCAGTTCCCGGGCGATCGGCCCACGGTCCGCGCCGACGATGTCGACCTCGACATCGTTGGCCCGGGTCCAGTAACTGCCGACGACCCCGGCCGCTGGTAACGCCCCGTCCGGCAGCAGTCGGGCAAGCGCGTCCCGGACAAGGGGCTCGACCGCACGTCCCCGCCAACTGGTCCATCCCCGCCGGATCCGGGCGAGGGTCAGGTCGCCTCGTCCGCGCTCGATCTCCGCCATGTACGGGGCGATGAAGTGCAACCAGAACCGCAGGTAAGGATCTGCGACCCGGTAGCGGCGTTCCTTCGACGGCCGGGTGGACAGCGGCAGCTCACCGACCACCAGCCGCTTGTCGTTGAGTACGTCCAGCGAGCGCTGCAATGGTGTGGCGCCGAGGCCGCCACTGGCGCGGGCGATGTTCGCGAAGGTCCGCTCGCCGGAACCGATCGCGGCGAGTACGGCACGAGCCTGGACCGCGGCGGGAAACTCGGCGGCCAGCGAACGTTCCGCCGAGACGAGCAAGGCCGACGTCGGGTCCGCCAGTGCCGTGGCGAGGAAGTCCCATACGTCCGTGCCGGGCTGCCATTCGGTGCAGACGAGCGGAAGACCGCCGGTGACCAGTGCGGCGTCGATGGCCTCGGCCGCATCCACCTCCAGCATGGCGCTGAGGTCCGCCGGGTTGAGCGGCCCTACGACCATCTCCCGACCCCGCTGGTGGAACGGCCGCTCGTAGCTGTTCAGCGCCTCCATCATGGACAGGTCGGAGCCGATCAGGATCAGCAGGACCGGCTTGCGGGACAGTTGTCTGTCCCATGCCCGTTGCAGTACGCCTTCGAAGACGTGCTCACCATCCATCAGGTACGGCACCTCGTCGATCACCACGATGCTCGGGCCGTCTTCGGGGAGTGCCGCGGCGAGCAGCCGCAACGCGGAGTCCCAGTCCTCGGGGTTGGCCGCGGCCAGCAACTCACGACCCGGCAGCGGCGAGTCGGCCACGTCGGCGCAGAACCGCCGAACCTCCTGTGGCATGGGGGACCCGGCGGCGGTGAAGTAGACGCTGGGCGTGTCGAGGGTCTCGACGAACTGCTCGACCAGGCGCGACTTGCCCACCCGGCGTCGTCCACGGATCAGCAGGCAGCGCCCCGGGCGGCTGTCGCCGGGCACGATCCGCTCCAACTCGGCGGCGAGCAGTCGCAGCTCACGGTGCCGGCCAACGAAGGCAACCATGATCCATCACCACTTCCCGCCGTCTCGAGCATCGACCACTCGATGCTAACACTGATGTTACTAACATCCATGTTACTAACACTGATGTTAGTAACATGGATGTTAGTGCCGACCGGCGATCAGAGCTGAGGGGCGACCTCGGCGGCGATCAGGTCGAGCTGGTCCAGGTCGGCGAGGTCCAGGAACTGCAGGAAGAAGCGGGATGCGCCGCCCTTGGCGTACTCGTGCAGTTGCTCGACCACCTCGCCCGGGGTGCCGACCACACCGGGCCCGGCGCGCAGCTCGTCCAGGTCCCGACCGATCGCGTCGGCGCGGCGGCGTACCTCGGCGTCGTTTCGCCCGCAGACCACGGTGACCGCGGCCGAGAGCGTCAGCGGGGCCCGGCCGGCGGCGTCCCGGCCGATCCGCTCGCAGGCCTCGACGACCGCGGCGAAGTTCTTCGCCGCCGCCTGAGCGGACTGGAACGGGACGTTGTACTCGTCGGCGAACCTGGCGGCCAGGACCGGCGTCCGCTTCAGGCCGGTGCCGCCGACGATGACCGGCGGTCCGGGGTGCTGGACCGGCTTCGGCATCGCGGGCGAGTCGTAGAGGTCGTAGTAGCCGCCCCGGTAGGTGAAGGTGTCACCCGGCGGTGTCCCCCACAGGCCGGTGATCACCTCTAGCTGCTCGGTCAGGCGGTCGAACCGCTCCTTCAGCGGCGGGAACGGAATGCCGTACGCGCGGTGCTCGGCCTCGAACCAGCCGGTGCCCAGGCCCAGCTCGACCCGCCCGCCGCTCATCTCGTCCACCTGCGCGACCGAGATGGCCAGCGGTCCGGGCAGCCGGAAGGTGGCCGAGGTGACCAGGGTGCCGAGCCGGATCCGCTCGGTCTGCAGGGCGAGCCCGGCCAGGGTCAGCCAGGCGTCGGTGGGGCCCGGTTGCCCGTCCCCGTTCATGTGCAGATAGTGGTCGGACCGGAAGAAACCGTCGAAGCCGCAGTCGGACGTGTGCCGCGCCACCCGGAGCAGATCCCCGTACGTCGCGCCGTCCTGCGGCTCGGTGAAGATGACCAATCGCATGCCACCAGCTTGCCAGGTGCCACCGCTGCGACGTGCCGGCGGAGGGGTTGTCGGCACCGCGTACGGGCGACGGCTAACGTGCTGGTCATGCCCGGCTATGGCTGGATCAGCCTGACCACCGACTACGGACTCTCCGACGGCTTCGTGGCCGCCTGCCACGGCGTGGTCGCCCGGCTGGCGCCCGCCGTACGGGTGCTCGACGTGACCCACCTGGTGCCGCCCGGCGACATCGGGCGGGGTGCGGCCGTACTCGCCCAGACGGTGGTGGACCTGCCACCGGCGGTGCACGTGGCGGTGGTCGACCCGGGTGTCGGCACCGCTCGGCGCGGGGTCGCGCTACAGACCCCCGGCGGGTTGCTGGTCGGGCCGGACAACGGGCTGCTCTGCTGGGCGGCCACCGCGCTCGGCGGGACCGAGCGTGCGGTGGAGCTGACCAACCCGGCCTGGCTCGCGACGACCGTCTCGCACACCTTCCACGGCCGGGACGTCTTCGCCCCGGTCGCCGCCCGGCTGGCGCTCGGCGAGGAGTTCGCGGACGCCGGGCCGGCGGTCGACCCGGCCAGTCTGGTCCGGCTTCCCGACCCGGTGGTCGGCAGCGGGCCGGGCTGGCTCGCCGCCGAGGTGCTCTCGGTGGACCACTTCGGCAACGTGCAGCTCGCCGCGCCCGCGTCCGCGCTGGACGGGCTGGGCGCAGCGCTGCTGGTGGAGGGCGTTCCGGCCCGCCGGGCGGCGACGTTCGGTGACGTACCGAGTGGTGCGCTCGTGGTGCTCGGGGACTCCGCCGGCCGGGTGGCGCTGGCCGTCAACGGTGGCCGCGCGGATGCCGTACTTTCGCTGGTAACGGGGCAGGTGCTACGGATAGCGGACGCTAGCTGATCTACTTCCGCATCGCGGACACGGAGCTGCGATGGATGGACCATTATGGAATGCTTGACCGGTGGGGAAGCATTCGATCGATGTACAAGCATGTCCATGCTGCGGCTTTTTCACCGGAGAAGGTGGGACCTGTCCGGTCTGCTTCTGGACGAACGACGGCCAGCAGGGGTCGGAGGACGCCGTGGTCGAGGGCGGTCCGAACGGCGACCTGAGCCTGTCCCACGCCCGGCTCAACTTTGCCATCTACGGCGCCAGCCATCCCCGTTACCAGGACATGGTGCGCGCTCCCCGGGTCGAAGAGCAGCCCTGACCCGGCGATAGCGGGCAGGATGGAAGCGTGCCCGAAGGCGACACCGTCTGGAACACCGCCCGCGCGCTGCACCGCGCGCTGGCCGGTGGCCGGCTGACCGCCAGCGACTTCCGGGTACCCCAGCTCGCCGGCACCAACCTGGTCGGTTGGACCGTGCTGGAGACGGTCAGCCGCGGCAAGCACCTGCTGATCCGCCTCGCCGAGCCGGCCGGCGAGCGGCGCCTCAGCCTGCATTCCCACCTGCGGATGGACGGGGCCTGGCGGGTCTACCCGCCGGGTGAGCGCTGGGCCGCCCGGCCGGCGCACCTGATCCGGCTGGTGCTGCGTACGGCGGACGCCATCGCGGTCGGTTACCACCTGCACGAGGTCGCCCTGGTGCCGACCGCCCGGGAGGCCGACCTGGTCGGCGGGCTCGGCCCCGACCTGCTCGGTCCGGACTGGGACCCGGCCGAGGCGGTACGCCGGCTCGGCACCCACCCCGAGACGAGCATCGCCGAGGCGCTGCTCGACCAATCCAACCTGGCCGGCGTGGGCAACCTCTACAAGTCGGAGGTGCTCTTCCTGCGGGGCGTCAACCCGTGGACACCGGTGGCCGCGGTGCCCGACCTGACCGGGCTGGTGACACTGGCCCAACGGCTGCTCGCGGCGAACCGTGGACGCTGGACGCAGAGCACCACCGGCTCGCTGCACCGGGGGCAGACCAACTACGTGTACGGCCGACGCGCCCAACCGTGCCGCCGCTGCGGCATGCTGGTAGAGAAGGCCGAACAGGGCGACCGGGTCACGTACTGGTGCCCGCGCTGCCAGCCCGCCCCGAGCTGAACATCCCCACCGGCGAACCCGTGCCAAACCGACGCTGAACCGCCCGTATCCAATCGTCGCTTGTCGCGGTTAGTTGCTTACGGATTGTCAGCGATGGCCATCTGATCGGCTCGGCCGAACCCCACTGGCGGAACCTCCGGTCGAGCAGGCATCCGGGGAGGGAGCATGGTCATGTTCAAGAAACTCGCGGCACACCGCCTGGCCCGGCGCGCGAAGCAGGAGACCGAGAGTCGCGCCGCTTCCCCCGCCCAGGCACCGGCCGAGTCCCGGCCCGGAATTCCACAGCAGACGCAGAGCCAGGTGGCACCGCCGACGATGCTGTCCGCGCCGGACTACTTCGGCTTCGTACCCAACTATGCGAACAGTCCGCTGCCCCGGCTCGACTCCGCCGGACAGGTCGTACCCGGCACCGGCATCCGGAAGTTCGTCGACTCGCTGCCCCTGGTCGGCGACGGCCAACGCAACAACCTCGGCAACTTCCTGCCGGTCGCCACCCCGGACACGGTCAGCTACCCCGGCTGCGACTACTACGAGATCGGGTTGGAGCAGTTCACCCAACAACTGCACAAGGATCTCGGTCCGACCCGGCTGCGCGGCTACCGGCAACTGAACAACGGCACCGACGCCAACGGGCGCAACACCGTCATCCCGCCGAACCGGCCGTACCATCTCGGGCCGGTGATCGTCGCGGACCGCAACCGACCGGTACGCGTGAAGTTCGTCAACGGCCTGCCGACCGGCCCGGCCGGGCGGCTGCCGCTGCCGGTGGACCCGACCGTGCGGGGTGCCGGACCCGGTCCCCTCGGCGGGCCGGAGCACTATTCGCAGAACCGGGCGGTGCTGCACCTGCACGGCGCGGCGACGCCCTGGATCAGCAACGGTGGCCCGGACCAGTGGCTCACCCCAGCCGGCGAACCGACCTCCTACCCCACCGGTACGAGCCTGGTGAACGTGCCGGACATGGCGGCCCCGGACCCGGGGGCGGTGACGCTGTACTACCCGAACCAGGCCGGCGCCCGGCTGCTCTGGTACCACGACCACACCCTCGGCATCGCCCGGCTGACCGTCTACTCCGGGCAGCTCGGCCTCTACCTGCTCCGTGACGAGGCCGAACGGGAACTCGTCGCCGAGCAGGTCATCCCGGCCGACGAGATTCCCCTGGTCATCCAGGACAAGACGTTCGTGCCCGGTGACGCCCAGCTCGAAGCCCAGGACCCGACCTGGGACCGGGCGAGCTGGGGCGGTCGCGGGAACCTCTGGTACCCGCACGTCTACATGCCCAACCAGAACCCGTACAACGAGTCCGGGACCAACCCGATGGGGCGCTGGGACTACGGGCCGTGGTTCTGGCCGCCGTACACCGGGACGGTGCACGGCCCGACGCAGAACCCGCACTACGACCCGGCGAGTGCGCCCTGGCAACCACCGGTGATGCCGGGTACGCCGAACCCGTCCGTGGTGCCGGAGGCGTTCCTGGACACCCCGCTGGTCAACGGCTGCGCGTACCCGTACGTGCGGGTGGCACCGAAGGCGTACCGGTTCCGGATCCTGAACGCCTGCAACGACCGCAGCCTCAACCTGCAGCTCTACTACGCCGCCTCGCACGGCCCGATGTGGCACCCGGACGGCACGCTGGGCGACGGCGGGGCCGGCGAGGTGCCGATGGTCGACGCCACCGCCAACCCGGACCACCCGCGCAGCTGGCCGACGGACGGCCGGGCCGGCGGTGTGCCCGACCCGGACAGCGTCGGCCCTGACTGGATCCAGATCGGCACCGAGGGCGGGCTGCTGCCCGAGGTGGCGGTGGTGCCCAACCAGCCGATCAACTACGTCTACAACCGGCGGGACATCGCCGCGCTGAACGTCTCCGAGCACTCGCTCCTGCTCGGCCCCGGCGAGCGGGCGGACGTGGTCGTCGACTTCTCCTCCGTACCGCCCGGGTCGAAGATCATCCTCTACAACGACTGTCCGGCGCCGATGCCGGCCTTCGACACCCGGTACGACTACTACACCGGTGACCCCGACCGGACCGCCGCCGGTGGTGCGCCGAGCACCCAGCCCGGCTACGGGCCTAACACCCGTACGCTGCTCCAGTTCCAGGTGGAGGGCACCCCGGACGCGCCGTACGACCTCGACACGCTGCGCGCCCGCCTGCCCGTGGCGTACGGCGCCAGCCAGCCGCCGCCGATCGTGCCGCAGCCGGCGTACGACACCGCGTTCGGCACCCGTACGCCGAAGAACACGTACGTGCCGATCCACAGCAACACGATCACGTTCACCCCCGCCGGTCGGACCGGCCCGGTCACCCTGCCGCTGCGGGCGAAGGCGATCCAGGAACTCTTCGAACCGGAGTACGGCCGGATGAACGCCACCCTCGGGGTGGAACTGCCGAAGGTCAGCGCGCTGGTGCAGACCACCACACCGCTGTCATACGTCGACCCGCCGACCGAGATCCTGACCGGGACCGATCCGGGCACCCCGATCGGGGCACCGGGCGACGGCACCCAGATCTGGAAGATCACCCACAACGGGGCCGACACCCGCGCGATCCACTTCCACCACCTGGTGGTGCAGTTGGTCAACCGAGTCGGTTGGGACGGCGCGATCCGCCCACCGGACCCGAACGAGTTGGGCTGGAAGGAGACGATCCGGATGAACCCGCTGGAGGACACGATCGTCGCCATCCGGCCGACCGTCCCGGACCCGCTGCCGTTCAAGGTCGGCGACAGCGTACGGCTGCTCGACCCGACCCGCCCGGCCGGCACGACCAGCGGCTTCACCCAGGTCAACCCGCGTACGGGTGAACCGGCGGTGGTCGTCAACCAGGTCTTCAACTTCGGCTGGGAGTACGCCTGGCAGGGTCACCTGGTCGGCCACGAGGGCAGTGAGCTGAGCCGCCCGGTGGTGCTGCGGGTCTCCCCCGCGCAGCCGACCGGGCTCACCTCGACGGCGGCACCCGGCTCGCCGACCGTGGCGCCGTCGATCGCGCTCGCCTGGACGAACAACGCGACCCGCCCGGCGGCCACGAACCATCTCGTCGAGCGGGCCACGAACGCCGCCTTCACCGCCGGTGTCACCACGTTCAGCCTGCTGCCCACGGTCAGTACGACCAGCGACTCGACCGTCACGCCCGGGACGACGTACTACTACCGGGTCCGTACGGAGACCGAGGTCGGCTACTCCGGCTGGTCGAACACCGCCTCCGCGGTGGTACGCCTGATCGCGCCGAGCGGCCTGACCGCGTCCGTGGCCCCGTCCGCCCCGGTACGCGTCGACCTGGCCTGGCGCAACCGCTCCTTCGCCACCGAGATCGAGGTGCAGCGGGCGGTCAACCCGACCTTCACCAGCGGGCTGGTCACCGCCTCCGGGCCGCTGACCGCCGCGTACACCGACGCCACGGTGAGCCCGAACACGACGTACTACCACCGGGTGCGGACCGTCTACCTCGGCGCCCCGTCACCCTGGTCGACGGTTTCGGTGGTGACCGTGCCGACCGCACCGGCGGTGCCGCACAGCCTCGCCGCGACCATCGCCGCCACCGCCCCGGACTCGGTCAGCGTGCAGCTCAACTGGTTCGAGAGCGGCGGCAGCGTGGTCAGCGGCTTCACCCTGCAACGGGCCAACGACGACTCGTTCAGCACGGGGCTGACCAGCTTCACCATCGCCGGTACCGCCCGTTCGTTCACCAACACGGGACTGGCCCCCGGCACCACGTACCACTGGCGGATCCAGGCCTTCAACGCCGTCGGCACCTCCGCCTTCACCACCCCGCTGACGGTGCAGCCGCCGGACTAGCGCGGGGTGCGGAGTTGGGACAGGCCGGTGGCTATGCCGTGGAGCAGGTCGGTCGCCTCGGTCAGGCGGGTGGCGGCCGGGTCTTCGGGGGTGGATCTCGTGTCCTCGGCCAGGTAGGCGGCGGCCGCGATCACCAGTGCCTCGTAGGCGGCGACGCCTCGGTCGAGCTGCCCGCACAGGTCCCGATGTGCCGACTCCAGCGCCGGGCGGGACTCGTCGGGCGCGAACCGCATCGCCTTCTCCAGGCTGGCCACCCGGTGCGCCAGGTCGTGCAGCGAACGCTCCGCCACGGCCGCCTCCAGCACCGCCGGCCCGGCCAGGGCGGGCAGCCGCCCGGCCAGCCCGGTCATCGTGGACGAGGCGCGGGACAGTCGGTCCCACGGCTGCGCCGCGGCGGAGCCGCGCAGGTTGAAGCGGGTTTTCTGCCGGCGTACCTCGGCCACCGCGCCGGCACCGGCGGGCAGCCGCTCGACCGCGGCGATGAGCTGCGCGCGGGTCCGTTCGGCCGCCACCGCCGGATCGGGTGGCGGCGGCGCGGGCTGCGCCGCGAGCAGGCGCAGGTCGGCCCAGCGCCAGAGGGCCAGCGCGGCGGTGCCGCCGGCACCGGCGACCCAGGCCGCGTCCGGCAGACCCAGTCCCTGGTACGGGGTGAGGACCGCGGCCGCGCCCCCGAGCCCACCCGCCCAGACGCTCCACCAGCGGGCGGAACGGCGTAGGGCGCGCAACCGCCGGAAGTGTCGGGCTCGCTGGTCTGCCATCGCTGCCCTCTCCTGCCCGAACTCAGCCGGCGGCGCTCTGGTCGCCGGTCGAGCGCTCCTTGGCCAGGCTCGCCCGGATCTCGTCGAGCCGGGCCACGCCCGCGTTGTCCGCCGCCCGGTTGGCCTGGTCGACCGCCGGCTGGGTGCTGCCGCCGAGCTGGTCGCCGGACATGCTGGCCCGGATCTGCTCCAACCGGGCCGAGCCGGCCAGGTCGAGGCTGCTCTTCTGGATCTCCAGCATGCGCCCCTCGACCGAGTTGCCGGCGAGTTCGGCGCGGCCCATGGCGGTGGCGTACCGGCGTTCGATCTTGTCCCGTACCTCGTCCAGCGAGGGGGTGGTGCCGGGCGCGGCCAGCGTCGACATCGACTCCAGCGACTTCGCCACGGTTTCCTGCATCTTGGCCTGCTCAAGCTGGCTGAGCAGCTTGGTCCGCTCGGCCAGCTTCTGCTGGAGGATCATCTGGTTGTTCTCGACCGCGCGGCGGGCCTGCCCGGCGGCACCGAGCGCCTGGTCGTGCAGGGCCTTGAGATCCTCCGTCGACTGCTCGGCGGAGACGAGCTGGGCGGCCAACGTCTGCGCGGTCTGTTCGAACTTCTGCGCTTCCGCCTCGTCGCCCCCGGTGCGGGCCTTGTCGGCGAGGACCAACGCCTGGCGGGTCATCCCCTGCAACCGCTCGACCTCGGACATCTGCCGGGACAGCCGCATCTCCAGCTGGTGCTGGTTGCCGATGACCGCCGCCGCCTGCTGTACGAGTGCCTGGTGCTGGCGCTGGGACTCCTCGATGGCCTGCTGGATCTGCACCTTCGGATCGGCGTGCTCATCGATCTTGGCGCCGAACAGCGCCATCAGGTAGCGCACTCCCTTGACGAACGGGTTCGCCATCTTCGCGTTATCCCCTCGGTGTCATCCGCTTCGGCCGTTGCCGCCCGACCGGTGTACGTCGGTCGAACACGGCATGGTCACCATCGTCCCAGGCCGGCGCCACACCGGCAGACGACCACGGGGATATCGGCCGGGAAGCACCTCTGGAACTGCCACCCTACGCCGTAAGGGGCGCTCCGAGCAGGGGTCAGGCGGCGCGGACGACGTCGCGACCACGGTCGGTGGTGGACCGGACCCGGCGGGTCGTACGCAGCGTGGCCTTGAGCGGCGAGTCCTGGCGCACCGAGACGGAGACGTTCCCGTCGGTGGCGACCTGCCGTACGCCGGAATCGGTCACCGTACGCACACCGGACTCGGTGAGCACGGTGCGGGCCGGGGCGTCGACGGTCGACCGTTCCTGCACCGGAGCCAGCACCCCGGACACCTGTTCGCCGAGCGCGACCGTGTCGCTGACCTCGCGCAAAAGTTCGGAGAGGCGGGCGCCGAGGGCGTCACAGATGGCGGCGAGCAGTTCGCTCGACGCCTCCTTCTGGCCGCGTTCGATCTCGGAGAGGTAGCCGAGGCTGACGTTGGCGGCCGAGGAAACCTCGCGCAGGGTCCGGTGCTGACCCTGCCGGCGAGCACGCAACGCGTCACCGATCACCCGGCGTAGCAGGACCATCGCACCTCCCCCTCACGTGGGACCGTAGCTCCGGCGGCAGTCAGCGCAACGCCGCATGGAGCGACTCCGACCCCCAATCCCGACCGCTGCCGGGACCTTCCCGCAACCGTACCCGTTGCCGGCCCGCACGACATCCCACCCCGCCGGTCCGGATTCCCGCCGGCATCCGACACCCGCCCCGCTCAGCCCCGCACCGGGGGCGGTTGTACGCCGTGCAACTGCTCCGCGAGCAGCCGCAACGCCTCGGTGACCGTATGCGCCCTGATCTGGTCCCGACCGCCGCCGAGGCGCAGCTCACGCACCTGCGTACCGCCGGGTCCGGCCACCGCGACGAAGACCAGCCCGACCGGCCGGCCGTTCTGCGGCTCCGGACCGGCCACCCCGGTGGTCGCCAGGCACCAGTCGGCGACGCAGCGCCGACGGCCCCCTTCGGCCAGCGCGACGGCCACGTCCGCGTCGACCGGGCCCCGCTCGGCGAGCAGTTCGGCCGGTACGCCGGCCAGGGTTTCCTTCAGGTCGGTGGCGTAGACCACCAACCCGCCCCGGAACACGCTGCTCACCCCGGCGATGTCCACGATCGTGGCGGCGAGCAGCCCACCGGTGAGCGACTCCACCACGGCCAGGGTCTCGCCGCGCTCGGCCAGCGGGTGCACCACCGCGGCCGCCTCGGTCGCCGCGACCCGTGCCTCGACCTCGACCTCGCCCGTCATCCCGCCCCCTCGCCAGTCCATCGCCCCACCCACCGACCAACCCGCGCCGACCGGTCCCGGTGACGGAACCGCCGGGCGGCGCTCAGTTGGCCCGGCGCCGCAGCCGCAGTGCCCGTACCACGTAGTCGAGCCCGGTGATCACGGTCACCACCAGGGCGACACCCATGATCCACGGGCCGACGAAGGTAGCCGAATCCGGCACCGGCCAGAGGTACCAGACGATGGCGAGGATCTGCAGCGCGGTCTTGGCCTTGCCGCCCCGACTGGCCGCGATCACCCCGAACCGGATCACCCAGAACCGGATCAACGTGACGCCGAACTCACGGGCCAGGATCAGCAGGGTGACCCACCAGGGCAGCAGGTCGTACCAGGAGAGCAGGACCAGGGCGGCGCCGGTCAGCGCCTTGTCGGCGATCGGGTCGGCCACCTTGCCGACCGCGGTGACCAGCTTGAACCGCCGGGCGATCCAGCCGTCGAGCAGGTCGGTCGCGGACGCCACCGCGAAGGTCAGGCAGGCGGCGATCCGCCACGCCGGGTGGGTCATCTCGGAGACGACCGTCAGCACCACGAAAACCGGGACCAGGACGAGCCGCAGGGCGGTGAGCGCGTTGGCCGCGTTGACGACGGGCACCGGCTCGACCATGGCGGCCGGGGCGGTGGGCTCCGACGCCTCCGTCACGCCGTCACCTCGCGCCGCCGGGCGGGCTGGCCGCCGCGGAGACCAGTTCGACCGGTACGGCGATCAGGTCGACCCCCTCGGTTGCGGTGACGGTGGCCCGGACCAGGTCGCCGGGGCGCAGGGCGGCCAGGTCGACCCCGCCGTCGGCGGGCGCCACCAGGGTGGTCGAGCCGTCGACCTCGGGTGCCTGGTGTTCGGCGCGTCCCTCGATCTGCCCGCCGTCGATCGTGTCCACCAGGACCTCGACGGTCGAGCCGAGCCGTTCCTCGGCGCGCTGCGAGCAGAGTTCGTCGGCGAGCGCGCTCAGCCGGTCGTACCGCCGCTTGATCGTGGCCGAGGCGACCTTGCCGGGCAGGCCGGCGGCCTCGGTGCCGTCCTCGTCGCTGTAGTCGAACATGCCGATCGCGTCGAGCCGGGCCTCGGAGAGGAAGCGGACCAGCTCGTCCACGTCGGCGCGAGTCTCGCCGGGGAAGCCGACGATGAAGTTGCTGCGCGCACCCGCCGCCGGGGCAAGGTCCCGGGCCGAGCCGAGCAGTTCGAGGAATCGGGCGGTGGACCCGAAACGTCGCATCCGGCGCAGCACCGGCTCGCTGGAGTGCTGGAACGACAGGTCGAAATAGGCGGCGACGCCCGGTGTGGTGGCGATCGTCTCGACCAGGCCCGGCCGGGTTTCCGCCGGCTGGAGGTAGCTCGCCCGGACCCGGACGATCCCGGTCACGGCGGCGAGCTGCGGCAGCAGCTTCTCCAGCAGGCGCGGGTCGCCGAGGTCCTTGCCGTACGAGGTGGAGTTCTCGCTGACCAGCACCAGCTCTCGTACGCCCGTGCGGGCCAGCCATTCCGCCTCGGCCAGCAGTTCTTCCGGCGGGCGGGAGACGAAGGCGCCCCGGAACGCCGGGATGGCGCAGAACGCACACCGCCGGTCACAGCCGCTGGCGAGCTTGAGCGAGGCGACCGGGCCGGCGTCGAGCCGGTGGCGCAGCACCGGCCGCAGGTGCGCCGGGGTGTGCTCGTCGGTGACGAGGCCGCCACCGGCGGGCCGGGAGGTCTGCGCGTGACCGGGCAGCACGACCCCACTGGCGTGCCGGTCGACCGGGGTCAGCGGGAGCAGTTCGCGGCGGTCCCTGGGGGTGTGCGCGACGACCTGCTCACCGGCGAGGACCGCGTTGAGCCGGGCCGAGATGTCGGGGTAGTCGTCGAAGCTCAGCACCGCGCCCGCCTCGGGCAGGCTGTCGGCGAGTTCACGGCCGTAGCGCTCGGCCATGCAGCCGGCGGCGACCACCTTCGCTCCGGTGTCGGCGGCGGCGAGCAGGGTTTCGATCGAGTCCTGCTTGGCCTTCTCGACGAAGCCGCACGTGTTGACCAGCACCACGTCGGCACCCTCGCCGTCCGTGGTCACCTGCCATCCGTCGGCGTCGAGGCGGGCCGCCAGCTCCTCCGAGTCGACCTCGTTGCGGGCACAGCCGAGGGTCAGCAGCGCGACCCGGCGGCCGGTGGTCGAGGAAGAGGAAGTAGCAGACACCATCCGAGGGTACCGGGCCGCTCCGGAAGCCCGGCGAGCGCTAGGGGTGCCAGCCGGGCGCACGACGCCGCCGTGCACACCGCGGTCGGCGAGGCACCGCCGCGGGCCGGGCGCACGACGGTTCCGGCCGCCGCATGTGCCAGGCGGCGGCGCACCCTCGCCCCCGGGTCAGGTGTGCAGCGCCTCGACCCGGGCCAGCCGGTCGAGCAGGAAGACCTCCGCGCCGGCCAGCCCGACCGAGCAGAACAGCGTCACCTGGTCGACACCGGTCCGCCCCGGCTGTTCGCCGGTGAGCAGCGCGCCGAGGTGGCGCAGCCGCTCGACGTACGGCGCGACGGCGGCGAGCATCGGCGGACGGTAGTCCATCGCCTGGGCCAGCGAGTCGGTGACCAGCACCTCGGCCCGGTCGAGCAGGTCGGTCCCGAACTCGGCCCGGCCCTGCTGCTTGAAACCGACCACGTTGACGTGGGTACCGGGCGCCAGGTCCGCCGGATCGATCACCGGTACGTGGCTGTCGGTGGCGAGCACGACCACGTCACGGTCGCGTACCGCCGCTGCGGCGCTGGTCACCGCGGTCGCCGGTACGCCCAGCTCGGCCCGTACGCGAGCGGCGAAGGCGTCCCGGACGGCCGGCGTACGGCAGTGGACGGTGACCTCGCGCAGCGGGCGTACCGCCGCGGTGGCCCAGACCTGTGCCCAGGCCTGCCGTCCGGCACCGAGCACCCCGACGGTGGCGGCGTCGGCGCGGGCCAGGGTGTCGACCGCCACCGCACCGAGGCCGCCGCTGCCGCGCGAGCCGATCTCCTCGCCGACCGCGATCGCCCGGATCCGTCCCGAGCCGGCGTCGTGCAGCACGACGAGTTGCTCGGCGTCGGGGTGGCCGAAGGTGTCGTAGGAACGGAACCCGTACCACTCCTCGGTGAGCTGCCCGGCGGCCGTGACCAGGCGACCTCCGTGCAGGGCGGCGGACGCCCGGGGCGGCGCGACCAACCGCCCGGAGTACGCGGCCAGCAGCGCGGCGCGCATCGCGGCGACGGCGGTGGGGCCGTCGAGCCGTTGCGCCACCTCGTCGTCGGTGAGAAGCAGGGTCATACGAAGATCCTGATAGTTGAACCGGACTTGAGGTCAAGTCGGGCGGGTGAGGTTTACCACACAATGGGTCGCCACCGGGCCGATGGCTAGACTGTGCCGCAGGTGGACGCTTTCGCGTACGCCCCGGACGAGCGCGTGCCGTACCCGGCCAGGCAAAGACGGCGCGCAGACGGTGATGAACACACACGACCTGATCGAGGTCCTCGGCGCCCTGCTGATCCTGGCCGCTTTCGCCGCCAACCAGCTACGCCGGATGGACCCGCACTCCGTCCGCTATCTCGTCCTCAACGTGCTGGGCGCCGGCATCCTGGCGGTGATCGCCGCGACCGAACGCTCCTGGGGCTTCCTCCTCCTGGAGGGCACCTGGACCATCGTCTCCGTGATCTCCCTCACCCGAACCCTCCTCTACCGCTCCCCTCCCCCACCCCCACCCGAGTCCTGACCCCTCTTGTAGAGAAAGAGTGGCTATCCGACCCGCGATAGCCACTCTTTCCCTACAACTGCGCCCTACGGCGGAGGGGTGGGGTGGGGGAATGTGTCAGGCGTCGGGATTGTCGCCTTGGAGGGTGGAGAGGACGTCGTCTAGCTCGTCGGGCTTGATCAGGACGTCGCGGGCCTTGGAGCCCTCGGAGGGGCCGACGACGCCACGGGTCTCCATCAGGTCCATCAGACGGCCGGCCTTGGCGAAACCGACCCGCAGCTTGCGCTGCAGCATCGAGGTGGAGCCGAACTGCGAGGTCACCACCAGCTCGATCGCCTGCACGAGTACGTCCAGGTCGTCGCCGATGTCCTCGTCGACCTTCTTCTTCGTGTCCTTGGCCGGGGCGAGCACATCGGAGCGGAACTCCGGCTCACGCTGGTCCTTGCAGAACTTCACGATGTCGCTGATCTCGGACTCGTTGACCCAGGCGCCCTGGATGCGTACCGGCTTGGAGGCGCCCATCGGCAGGAACAGGCCGTCGCCTCGGCCGATCAGCTTCTCCGCGCCGGGCTGGTCGAGGATGACCCGCGAGTCGGCCAGCGAGGAGGTGGCGAACGCCAGCCGGGACGGCACGTTCGCCTTGATCAGACCGGTCACCACGTCGACCGAGGGGCGCTGGGTGGCGAGCACCAGGTGGATGCCGGCGGCGCGGGCGAGCTGGGTGATGCGTACGACCGAGTCCTCCACGTCGCGCGGGGCGACCATCATCAGGTCGGCCAGCTCGTCCACGATCACCAGCAGGTACGGGTACGGCCGGATCTCCCGCTCACTGCCCGGTGGCGGCTTGATCTGTCCGGCCCGGACCTTGCGGTTGTAGTCGTCGATGTGGCGTACCCCGGCGGCGGCGAGGTCGTCGTAGCGCATGTCCATCTCGCGGACCACCCAGTCCAGCGAGTCGGCCGCCTTCTTCGGGTTGGTCACGATCGGGGTGACCAGATGCGGGATCCCCTCGTAGCTGGTCATCTCGACCCGCTTCGGGTCGATCAGCAGTAGCCGTACCTCGTCCGGGGTGGCCCGGCTCAGGATCGACACCAGCAGCGAGTTCAGGCAGGACGACTTGCCCGCACCGGTCGCACCGGCGATCAGGATGTGCGGCATCTTGGCCAGGTTGGCCACCACGTAGCCGCCCTCGATGTCCTTGCCGAGGGCCACCAGCATCGGGTGGTGGTCGTTGCCGGCGGCACGGGAGCGGAGCACGTCACCGAGGGCCACGTCCTCCCGGTCGGTGTTCGGGATCTCCACGCCGACCGCGCTCTTGCCCGGGATCGGGCTGAGGATCCGTACGTCCGGGGACTTGACCGCGTACGCGATGTTGCGGGAGAGCTGGGTGATCCGCTCCACCTTCACGCCGTGGCCGAGTTCCACCTCGTAGCGGGTCACGGTCGGTCCCCGGGTGAAGCCGGTCACCGCGGCGTCCACGTCGAACTGGTCGAAGACTCCGGTGAGTGCGGCGATCACCTCGTCGTTGGCCTTGCTCCGGGTCTTCGGCGCGCTGCCGGTACGCAGCAGGTTCGCCGGTGGCAGTACGTAGTCGCCGCCGAGACCGGTGATGGCGAGCTGTTCGGCGCGGGTCGGCGCGGGCGAGTGCTCGGGCGGCTCGGCGACCTTCCGGGTGGCGGGCACCTTCGCGGGCGGTTTGCGGGGCACCGGGACCGGCTCGTCGGGGAACTCGTCCGCACCGTACCCGTCGGTTTCGGTGGCGGATCCGACCCGGCTGCCGGTGCGGCGCCGGGACGGCCGGCGGCGGGCCGGGGTTTCCTCCTCGTCCTCGTCCGCCTCGTCGATCTCGTCGTCGGTGAGGGTGCTGCCGCCGCCGCGACCGGTGACCGCCTCGGCGAACAGCCCCAACCGCTCGGGGACCTTGTTGATCGGCGTCGCGGTGACCACGAGCAGCCCGAAGAGGACCAGCAGCACCAGCAGCGGTACGGCCACCCACGGGGTGACCGCGTTCTCCAGCGTCTGGCCGATGCCGGCGCCGATCAGCCCACCGGCGTAGTCGCGTTCGAGGTTGTTGGCCGGGTGGTGGCCGATGTGCAGCAGGCCGCCGGTGCCCAGGATGAGCGCCGACCAGCCGACCAGTCCACGGCCGCGGTGCTCCGCCTCGCTCGGGCTGCGCATCAGCCGGATCGCACCGATGAGCAGCAACAGCGGCAGGACCACGGAGATCGCGCCGAGGAAGAGCCGTACGGTGTCGGCCAGCCGGGTGCCGAGCGGCCCGGCGGAGGAGAACCAGACCGCGACCGCGGTCAGGATGGACAGGCCGAGCATGAGCAGCCCGGCGCCGTCGCGGCGGTGTTCCGGGTCGAGTTCGCGGGCGGTGGCCGCCTGGCGGCCGGCCGCGCGGAACGCCCAGCCGACACCGTGTGCCAGTCCCATCCACATCGTGTTGACCGCGCGCCCGACGTAGACCGCCGGTGAGGTGCGGACGGGTCGTCGGCTGGCCGCACGGGCGCGGGCAGCCGGCTGGGCACGCGTGCCCTGTCGGGTACGGGAAGGTGCGGCGCCGCGCGTCGACGACCCGCTTCGGCGCCGGTTCGCCTGAGGGGTACGGCCCGCCATAAGGTCACACGTTAGCCCTGCCGTCACGGATATCCGCGCTTTTACCGGTCGTGTCCGCCCCCGGTCCGGCGCAACGTCACAGTCGGTACGGTCGAACGAGCTGGACGGTCCGGCCGAACTATGCCGGCTCGCGTGATCCGCCTAACATCACGGGCAGACCAAGCAACCCATCTCGCCGTAACGGGGGACGTCGCATGTCATCGCCGGGTTTGCCGCACTCTCCGGAGGAGCCGGCCGAGGCCGGGCAGTTGCAGACGCTGCAACCGCTGACCAACGACCTCATCGCGGCGGTGCTCAGTGCCCGAGGCTTCTCCTTCTACACCGACGGCGACGGTGACCTGGTCGGCAGGTGGGACGACAACCTGATCTACTTCTTCCGACTCGGCCCGGACGGTGAACTGCTCCAGGTGCGCACGATGGCCGCGACCACGTTCCCGATCGACCGGGTGCCGGAGCTGTACGCGTTCTGCAACTCGTGGAACCACGACCGGTTGTGGCCCAAGGCGTTCGTACACGTCAACGACGACGGCAGTGCGCGGGTCTGCGGCGAGGTGACCGCCGACCTGGCCCAGGGCGTGACGTTGCACCAACTCGACCAGCTGATCAACTGTGGCATCTCGACCGGTTGCCAGCTCGCCGAGTCCGCCGCCGAACTGCGACCCTGAGCGCGGGATCCACCATGGAGCAACGGTTCCGGGTCGACCTGCGCGGCATAGTCGACCTGCTCAGCCAACACCTGTACAGCAGCCCCCGGGTCTACGCCCGCGAGCTGTTGCAGAACGCCGCCGACGCGATCACCGCCCGGCGGGCGCTGCCCCCTGACGCCGACCCGGCGCCCGAGCCGGGGCGGGTCGTTTTCGAGATCGACCCGGACGGCACGCTCCGGGTGCACGACAACGGCGTCGGGCTGACCGAGCCCGAGGTGCACACCTTCCTGGCCAGCGTCGGGCGTACCTCGAAACGCGACGAGTTGGGCTTCGCCCGGCAGGATTTCCTCGGCCAGTTCGGCATCGGCCTGCTCTCCTGTTTCATGGTCGCCGACACCATCGAGGTGGTGTCCCGCTCGGTCACCGGCACCCCGGCGGTGCGCTGGACCGGGCACGCCGACGGGCGGTACACGGTGGCGGTGGACGACGCGGCCCGGCCGCACATCGGCACCACCGTGACCCTGCGGCCGCGGCCCGGTGGGGCGCACTGGTTCGCACCGGACCAGGTCGCGGACCTGGTCAGGGCGTACGGGCACCTGCTCGACGTGGAGGTGCTCCGGCACGCCCCGGGCACGGACGAGCTGCGGCTGACCGAGACGCAGGCGCCGTGGGAGGTCGACCACGAAGACCCGGACGTACGCCGCGCGGCGCTGCTCGACTACGGGGCGCAGCTGCTCGGCAGCCGCCCGATGGACGTGATCGACCTGCGGATGCCCGAGGCCGGTCTGGTCGGTGTCGGTTTCGTGCTGCCGACCGCGAACACGGTCCAGGCCGGCGGGCACCGGGTCTACCTGAAGCGGATGCTGCTCACCGAGAACGCGGTCGGGCTGGTCCCGGAGTGGGCGTTCTTCGTCCGCTGCGTGGTCGACACGTCGGTGCTGCGGCCCACCGCCAGCCGCGAGGGTCTCTACGACGACGACCTGCTGTCCCAGGTGCAGGAGTCGCTCGGCGGGCAGATCCGGGACTGGTTGCTGGACCTGTCGGTGCACCACCCGGACCGGCTCGCCGCCTTCCTGCGGGTGCACCACCTCGGGGTGAAGGCGCTCGCCGTACGCGACGACGAGATGCTGCGCCTGGTCGACGCCGGACTGCCGTTCGAAACAAGCCGGGGCACGATGACCCTGCGTGCCTTCCGGCGGGGCGCCACCGTGCTGCGGTACGCCGAGACGGTCGACGAGTTCCGCGCCCTCGCCGCGATCGCCAGTGCCGCCGGCACTCCCCTGGTCAACGCCGGTTACGCGTACGACACGGAGATCCTGGAGCGGCTGCACCGGATCGACCGGTCGGTCACCGCACGGCGGTTGGATCCGGGTGAGCTGGCCGCCCGGCTGGAGCCGCTGCCGGTCGAGCAGGAGGCGGAACTGGCGACGTTCCTGGGCGTCGCCCGGGGCGTACTGGCCGAGTTCGGCTGTGTGCCGCTGATCCGCCAGTTCGACCCGGTCACCGTACCGGCGCTCTATGTGGTGAGCCGGCGGGCGCACGAGCAGGAGACGGTGCACCGCAACCTGGCGCAGGCCGACGAGCTCTGGTCCGATGTGCTCTCCGCCTTCGCCGAGGTGGAGATCGAGCACCGCCCGGAGCTGGTGTTCAACTGGCGGCATCCGCTGATCCGGCGGATCACCGCGGGCCCGCCCGGCGCCACCCTCCGCCACGGCATCGAGGCCCTGTACGGGCAGGCGCTGCTCGCCGGCCACCACCCGCTACGCGCGGTCGACACCGCCGCCCTGAACCGGTCGTTTCTCGCGCTGCTCGACCGCGCCTTCTCCGGCCCGCCGGCCGGTACGGGCGCGGTCGCGGCAGCGGACCCGCCCCCCGAGGAGATCCCATGAACACCCCCCTCTCGTACCGCGTGGACGCAGCGTGAGCGAGCGAAGCGAGCGAATCAGCAAGGTCAGCGCCAGGTTGGCTCATGCTGCCGGTGAGCGCAGCGAGGCGGCGGCATGAGTGAGCAGGAAGAGCTGGTCGAGGCGCTGGAGGACGCGCGGGACCTGCCGGACGGCGACGGCAAGATCGCCGAGCTGGAGCGGATCGTGGCGCACGCCGACGCCGCCGGCAACGTACGGCTCGGCTTCGATGCCCGGTTCGCCGTGATCGACGCGTACAACAACCACACCGAGCGGTGGCGGATGCTGCCGCCGTTCAGTTGGTGCCTGGCCGCCTTCGACCGTGACCCGTCGCTGTTCGACGACTGGGACGCGGAGATGCTGCGCTGGTACCACAAGTGGGCGATCGCCGCGCTGCGCAGCACACCCAGGGTGGGACTGGTGCAGACCCAGGCGGCCCTGGACGACCTGGAACGCCGGTTCAAGGCCGGCGGGCGCAGCCTGCAGGCGGTCTACAACCTGCGTTGCCGGGTCGCCGACCATCTCGGTGACGAGGCCGGGGCGCGGGAGTGGCTGGCCAAGTGGCGCGGCGCCCGCCGGGACGAGAACAGCGACTGCGCGGGTTGCGACCCGTCCCGCCAGGCCGAGCTGCTGGCCGGCTGGGGCGAGTGGGAGGCGGCGGTCGACACCGTCGAGCCGGTGCTCTCCGGTGCGCTCGGTTGCGCCGAGCAGCCGGAGAAGGCCCTGGTCACGGTGCTGATCGCGTACCTGCGGCTGGGTCGCTACGACGAGGCGGCCCAGGCGCACGTGCGGGCGTACCGCCGGCACCGGCACGAGCGGGACGCGTTCCCGTTCCTCGCCGAGCACCTGCGGTTCTGCGCGTTGACCGGTCAGCACGAGCGCGGGCTGGAGATCCTCGGCACCCACCTCGGCTGGCTGGACCGGCCGTACGACGAGTCCTCGGCGATGGAGTTCTCCGCCGCGGGCGCGCTGGTCTGCCGGCTGGCCGCGGAGGCCGGCGTCGACCGCAAGATCCAACGCCCGGAGTACGGCGAACGCGCCGCCGCCGAGCTGTCCCTGACGGCGCTCGGTGCCGATCTCGTGGCCACCGCGCAGGATCTCGCCGGACGGTTCGACGCCCGCAACGGCTCCAGCCACCAGTCCGGGCGGATGGCCGCGTGGCTGGCCGAGCGGCCGGTCGACGCGCCGGTGGTGCTGCCGCCGGACGAGCCGCCGGGCGACTGGGCGATGCCGTCCGCGCTGCCGCCGGAGGGGCGGCAGGACGTGGTGGCGCCGCTGCGGATCGAGGGCATCGTCGCGGTGTTGCAGGAACGCGGCGACCACTACCTGGTGGACGAGGACGGCACGGTCGGCGGGCGCTGGGGCACCGCCGTGATCCAGTTCCAGCAGATCGGTGAGCGGCAGGAGATCCTGCACGCGCGGGTGATCGCCGACCGCCGGCTGGAGGCGGACCGGCTGGCCGAGGCGTACGAGTTCTGCAACTCGTGGAACCACGACCAGTTGCTGCCGAAGGCGTACGTGCACGACACCGGCGAGGGCGAGTTGATCATCGCTGGTGACGTGACCACCGACCTGGAACACGGCGTCAGTGCCCCCCAGTTGGCCGCCCTCATCAACGCCACCGTAGCCACCGGCGCCGCCTTCGCCGACGCCGTAACCAACCTCCCCTAAACCCCACCCAAGCCCGCGTTGATCATGAAGTTAGCGCATCGGGAAGGCCGATTTCTTGCGCTAACTTCATGATCGACGGGTTGGGTCGGGGTGGGGGTGGGGGATTCGGCGGCGGCGGAGGGCGAAGACTGTCCAGGAGGTGGCGATCAGTAGGGCGAGCAGGGTCTGGGCCAGGGCGGTGAACCGGGCGGGATAGAGCACTCCTTCGACGTACCGGTCGATGAAACCCTGGGTGGTCGCGGCGCCGGACTCACCGGCCTGACGTCTCGACCAGTGCTCGGCGTAGGTCAGCGGGCAGACCAGCTTGCCCACGACGACCGTCACCCCCCAGACCGCGGCGGCCAGATGCGGCCAGATCGTCCAGCGCCAGTGCCAGGCCACGAACCCACCGAACACCAGGTAGGCCAGAAAGCCGAAATGCACCACCAGGATCACCGTGGTCAACAACCGATAGCCCATGTACGCCTCCGCAGGCCAGGCTACGCAGCAACGGCCGGCGAATCCTGGGTACGCGAACTCAGACCCGCGCGCCGCGGCAGAGCCGTTCGGTCACACGTGGGTGTCCGCCGGGGCGCTGTCGCTGGGGTCGGTCGCACGAGTGCCGCGCAACATTCCACGTAGCACCCGCAGCATGATGCCCGGTGCCAGCAGACTGGTCGGCGGGTCGATCAGGTTCAGGACCCGCAGGAACGCCGCCCCGAGTACGGCGTCGGTCGTGGCCGCCCGGTGCAGCCGGTGGACGTACGCGTTGACGAACCGCACCTTCGCCGTACGGGGGCCGACCACCTCGGGAAACCGCAGGTCGGTGCCGACCGCTATCGACCAGGGCGCGTCGATCAGCCTCGCGGCACCCCGGAAGAACCGCCGAGCCAGATCGTCCGTGCCACCCGCGAGCAGTTGCCGCAGCAGCAGCGCCTCCAGGCTCGCCACGGTCATGCCCTGGCCGTAGATCGGGTTGAAGCTGCACACGGCGTCGGCCACCACCAGGTAGCCGTCGGGGAAACGGCGCAGGCGCTCGTACCGTCTGCGGATGCTCGCCGGGAAGCGCATCTTCACCGGTTCGCCCGTCGGGACCGCGGTACGCAGCACCTCGGCGAACTCCGGCGCGACGAGCTTCCCGGCGTACTCGGCCATACCCTCGTCGTCGGTGGGCGGCTCCTCGCCGAGTGTGCCGGCGAAGGCGACCGCGAACTGGTCGTCCTCCCGGGCCGCGATGATCGCCGAGCGCGGGCTGCCCGGCACGGCATTGGTCAGCACTCCCAGCAGCCCGCCGATGTGGTGCGGTTCCCGGCGGTAGGTGCGGGTCACGTAGGTGACGTCCACGCGTACCAGCTCCTCGGCCGGGCGCGGGTAGCCGAGCTGGTCCAACCAGACCGGCGTACGGGAGGCGCGGCCCCCGGCGTCCACCACCAGGTCGGCGTCGATCGTGTACGCCTCGTCCTCGTCGGCGCCGTGCGGCAGCACCCGTACGCCGGTGATCCTGCTGTTGTCCGGGGTGGCGGTGATGCCCAGCACCTCGGTCGTGGCGAGGAACTCGACACCCGGCAGCGCCGCCACCCGTGCCCGTACGGCGTGCTCCAGCAGAGGCCGGCCGATGCCGACCGCGTACAGGGACGAGGGTCGGCGGCGCATCAGGTAGCCGTCGTTGTACCAGTTGACCTGCCCGTTCAGGTCCACCAGCGGTGCACCGCCCGAGTGGAGTTCGTCGGTCAGGCCGGGGAACAGCTCCTCGAACGCCTCCCGGCCACGGGCCAGCAGGACGTGCAACTGCCGGCCCTGCGGCACCCCGCGCCGGTTCGCCGGCTGGGTCGGCAACCGGTCCCGGTCGATGACCACGATCCTGGCGTACGTCTCACTGAGTGCGCGGGCCGCGAGCAGCCCGCCCATGCTCCCGCCGACCACCACGGCGCTGCCAGTGGATGCCATGCGCAGCACTCTATGTGCCGAGTCCATTGCATTCCGTCTTCGACGTTGCGCACTCGGCGTTGCCCACTCGGCCGGGGTCACCCACCTGCCACGCCGTACGCTCGTCTGATGGAAGCGCCATGAACGGGGAAGACGCCTCGGTCCGCGAGGTGCTGCTGCAACTACGCGAGCAGGCCGAGGCCCAGGCCGAGGCACTCGACGGCGACCTGCGGAACCTGTTCGAGGCATCCCGGTCGTCCAACGCCGACGACGAGCACGACCCGGAGGGGTCCACGATCGCGTTCGAACGGGCCCAGCTCACCGCCGTACTGGACGCGGCACGCCGACAGCTCGCCGAACTCGACGTCGCGCTGCAACGGCTCGACGATGGGACGTACGGCGTGTGCGAGGGGTGCGCGCGTCCGATTCCCGTCGAGCGGCTTGCCGTACGCCCCTCGGCCCGTACCTGTGTGACCTGCGCCAACCGGCGCTGACGGGGCCTTCGGGGGCGGTCAGAAGAGGGTCAGCGGCTCGGCCGGGATCGGTTCGGGAAGCGCGTCGAGTTCGGGTACGCGTGCCCGTACCTCGTCGTGGAAGCGGCGGGCGAGCAGCGGCGCGTCGGCGTTGTCCGGGGTGTGGATGAACATGGTCGGCGAGCGGCCCTCGCGCAGCCAACCGGCGACGATCCCGACCCACGGCTGCCAGCCCTCGACCGTCCGCGCCTCGGCGTCCCGGCCCAGGTAGCGGACGATCGGCCGGTCGGTCAGCGCACGCGTACGCAGCGGCATCCGTGGCTTCTTGGTCCACGCGTCCCGCTCCGCGTCGCTGGTCGGCGGGCTGCGGAAGAAGGCGGTGGTGTCGAACGGGATCCACTCGGTGGCCGTGTCGGCAAGCACCCCTTCGAGCAGCCGCACCGCGCGGGGCTCCTCGAAGAACGCGGGGTGACGGACCTCGACGGCGTACCGGTGGGTGTCGGGCAGGCCGCGCAGGAAGCTGGCGAGGGTGGGAACCTCGGCGGGACCGAACGAACCCGGCAGTTGGATCCAGAGCGCGTGGGCGCGCGGACCGAGTGGCTCGATCGCGTCCAGGAAGGTCCGCAGCGGCTCGTCGACGTCGCTGAGCCGGCGTTCGTGCGTGATGGGCTTCGGCAGCTTGACCACGAACCGGAATTCGGGATCGGTCTGCTGCGCCCAGGTGACCACGGTGTCCCTGGCCGGAGTCGCGTAGAACGTGGTGTTCCCCTCGACCGCGTTGCACCAGCTGGCATAGTGCCGCAGGCGCTCGTGGGACGGAAGTGGATGCGGCAGCACACGTCCCTGCCATGACTTCAGACTCCACATCGCGCATCCCACGTGCAGGCGCAAGACCCCGACCCCTCCCCTGGACACACCGAACTGCTCGGACCCTATCGGGCAATGACGGGTGAGAGAGATTCGTACCCCAATGGGAGAGCCGATGACACATCCACCAGGCCGGACGGCCCGCGCGCGGGCTGCGGCGTACCCGCCGCCGGGTCGACCATGACGGCCGGCGCGGCCGAGGCTGACGTGAGGACGGGCACGGTCGGTGACCACGAGCTGATCCGGTCCTCCTGGGCCGACCCGGAACGGTTCGCCGGGATCTTCGACCGCCACGCCGAGGCGATCCACCGATACCTGGCTCGCCGGATCGGCCGTTCGTTCGCGGACGACCTCACCGCCGAGACGTTCCTGGTCGCGTTCCGCGGTCGCGAACGCTACGACGTCTCGCACCCTGACGCGCGACCCTGGCTGTACGGCATCGCCGCCAACCTGCTCCGCCGGGAACAGCGCACTGAGGTACGCCAGTACCGGGCGCTCGCCCGTACCGGAGTCGACCCGGTGGGAGACGGCGACACGGACCGGGTGCTGGCCCGGGTCGCCGCCGAGGACCACGTCCGCAAACTCGCCGCGGTGCTGGCCCGGCTGTCCGTACGCGAGCGGGAGGTGCTGACGCTCGTCGGCCAGGCGCAACTGAGCTATCCGGAGGTCGCCCGCGCCCTCGGCATCCCCGTCGGGACCGTCCGCTCCCGCCTGCACAGCGCCCGTCGACGCATCCGTGAAGCGCTCCGCGACCACCCAGAACTGGACCTGACGAACGGGGCCGACGATGAACGAGCTTGACCTGATGTCCGGCTTCCGAGCCGACCTGGCGTCGGCGGAACCCGACGCGTTGGCCCGTGCCCGTACCCGGCTGCTCGCCGAGGCCACGGCGCCCGCGGGTCGCGTACGGCCGGTGGCCCGGTGGGGGTGGCGGCTGGCACCGGCGGTCGGCCTGGCGCTCGCCGTCGTGGTCGGGCTGGTGGCGGTCAACCTCGGTACGCCGCGCCCGGACGTGACCGGCCCGTCGACGACCACCCTCGACGCCCGTACGGTGCTGGAACTGGCGGCGGCGAAGGCGCGGGAGACGCCCTCGGTCACCCCCCGACCAGACCAGTTCGTGTACGTCGAGTCCGTCATCGTGCTCAGCGGCGGGTACGTTCCGCCCGTCCGCAAGCACCGACAGTTGTGGATGCCGGTGGACGGCACCCGCGACGGCTGGCTCGACGAGCGGTCCGAGGATCCGGGGAATCAGGGGCGACCCGACCTGCACGGCCCGCTCCTGACCCTCTGCCCCGAGCAGGGGCCGGACTGCCTTCGGCCCGCGTACGTGCCGGGGCTGCCGACGAAGACCGACGAGATGCGTCAGTACCTGGTGGCGAACAGTTCGGGTGAGCATCCACAGGACCAGCGGGTGTTCGAGCTGTTCTGCGAGATCGTCCAGGGGCAGTACCTGCCGGCGCCGGTGTTGGCCGCCCTGTTCGAAGCGGTCGCGACCCTGCCCGGAGTCGTCGTGATCCCGGACGCGGTCGACGCGGCCGGCCGGCACGGCGTCGGCGTGGCGAGGACGACCGACGGGCTCGGCTCGGCGCTGATCTTCGATCCGACGACCCACGAGTATCTCGGCAGCCAGGACGTGAAGGTGGTTCCGACCGGCCCGGCGACGACCACGGCCGGGCCGACACCGGGGCCCCCGACGCTGGTGCCGAACGAACGTGGGTGGGCCGAAGCCCGGACCAGGATCGCCATCGTCGACCGGGTACGCCAGGTGCCGTGAAGCGGACCCGCTGACCGACCGTACGGCGGCACAACGGACACGGGGCCGGTATGCCGCCGTACGGTCAGACGTCCACGACGAGGCGTACGGTCAGACGTCCACGACGAGGCGTACGGTCACCACGTCGCCCAGCTCAAGCCCCTCGGCCTTGCGTACCCACGCCTTCACCGGGACGAGGTACCGCCCGTCCTTCGGGAACAGCGACGTCTTCCAACCGGTAGCACCGATCTGCGCCGCGACCGGGATCATGCCCCAGCCGTACGTCACCAGGCCCGAGGCCGCCTCCAGCGCACCGCACTCCTCGTCCGCGACGGTGACGAAGTGCCACGGCGACGGGCCCTTCCAGAACCACATCTCGCCCCTGAACTCCAGCTCCACGTGACGAGGATAGGAGCCGGACGGTTACGGGACCGGCAACGGAACCCTGGTCAGTCGTCGAACTCGAATCCGTTCGCCTCGGCGTCGGCGACGAGCTGCCGGATGCGCTCGGGATCCGTCGCCACGACGGTCATCCGGGTGGCCAACTCCTCCAGTGCGGCCTTGTCCGTACCGTAGGCGACGAACATGCCGCCCTCCGGGTCGTACGCGAAACGCCCTTCCAGGGTCGGCGCCTCGTTGCTGACCAGCAGCTGGGCGACGCCTTCCCAGAAGTACCCGTTGGGTTCGTGACCGAGTTCCGCGACCACGTCGTCCACGTCCGTGGTGCCGGCGTTCAGCAACAGGGAGAACTTGCCCGGGGTCAGCTCGTGCAGCCGCATCGGAGACATGGCGGCGATTCTGTCACGGGCACCGGTGACGCCCGGTCGGCGTCAGCTGATCGGCGGCGGGGTCACTCCCCCGCACGGTCCCTTGGTGAAGACCAGGTATCCGGACTGCGTACCGAGCCGGAGTTCCTGCCCGTCGCAGTTGATGCTGTAGCTGCCCTTCCAGATGGTGCGGGCCGAGTCGGCGTACCAGGTGTGCAGGCAGAGGTTGCCGGCCGGGCAGGGGTACAGGGCCTGGGCCGGTGCGCTGGGGATCAGGGCGGTGACGCCGATGGCGAGCACCAGCGCGACGAAGACACGACGCAGCATGTTCTCTCTCCCTTGGTCAGCCGCGCCAGCATCGCGTCAGTCCACTTCGGACCGGCGAAGCTGGCAACTGGCTGGGATTTTTCAGCACCGATCGACACCTGACAATCGGTCGGCTTCCCGGTTCGGAGAGTCCTCGTGATTGCCCAGATCGCCTCGCGCCACAGCAGACCCGACAAATGAGATTCAAGCTCCACGAGGCGCGGCACTTGACCTCAACGTTTGTTGGGGTTTTACCGTCGACTCCGTACCAGCCGTTCTCTGGAGGAGTCGACCGTGCGTATCACCGACCAACTTCCCGATCTCACCCGTACGGATGTGGGTGTTGCCCTCTCCAGCGAGTGGGTGCTCGGCACGCCCGATCGGCAGCGAGCAGCGGCGGACGCGATCGTCTCCGCCTGGCAGGACGCCCCGTGGCCGGCCGGACTGCTGTCGTACTCGATCTACCTGGACACCGACGGCAAGTTGCTCCGGCACTACTCGCAATGGGCGGACAAGGCCGCGTTCGAGCAGTTCACCCACGACGGTCGCGCGGCCCGGGTCGACCGGATCGACGCGGCGGTGCCCGGCATCGAGCGGCGCGACCTGGCCCGGTACCGGATCTACCGGGGCAACCGGGCCGACGACGGCCGGATCACGGGCGCGGTGGTCGCGGTACGCGTCGACACCGACGGCCTCGAACGCTCGCGGGTCTGGATCGACGCGGTGTTCGAGGCGCTCGACGCGGACGGGAACCTGCCCGCCGGTGGCATCGGAGCCTTCTTCCACATCAGCGACGACGGTACCCACGTGTTGAACTACGCCGAGTGGACGAGCCCCGAGGCACACCTGGAAGCCCTGGCCGCCAACGGCAACGCCATCTCGAAGGGCCCACTCTGGGACCGGGTCCGAACCATGGAAGGCGTACGCCAGATAAGCGTCAACCGCTACCGCCTACACCAAACCCTAACCCCCTAACCCCCACCCTCTCCCCACACAGAACAGCGCGACGATCTTGCACTTGTGGCGTCACGCAAACCCGGATCATTGACCTGATACGGGCGCCACAAGTGCAAGATCGCCGATGGAACTGGTGTTACCAGGGCCTGGTCGAGACGTACGAGTTGGTGCCGCTGAAGGTGATCGGGTCACTCGAGCAGCCGTAGAGGTTGGCGTCGGTCGCGGCGTCATGCCCCCACAGTCGCACCCGCACGATGCTGATCGAGCCCTGGCCGTCCTCGTTCCAGCTGTCATTGTTGTACGTGGTGGTGCCGACCTTGTTCGCGGAGAAGATCCCGTTCGTGCTGCACCCCTCCGTGGTGTACCGCCAGTCGCTGAAGATCGCGTACGAGCCGGTCTTCCAGAACATGTTGGCGTCCACGATCGTGTTGTTCGCACGGTTGCGCGTCCGCACCGGATCGCCCGAGATCAGCTCGAACCTGTTGCCGTAGATGGTGGTGTTGCTCCCGTAGTTGGCGACGTACACGCCGTGTATCTCGGCGACGCCGGTGCCGGCACTGTTCTCCAGGTTCTGGAACAGGTTGCCCTCGACCCGTAGCCGCGTCGTGTACGTCGCGTGTACGCCGCCGTAGCCGTTGCCGGGCCCGGCCTGGTACTTGCTGCCGAGGCGTCGGAACGTGTTGCCGCTGACGTTCAGCGCGTCAAGCGGGTTGGCCGCTGTTCCGTTGGCCCGGATGCCACCGTTGCGGCAGTTCTGGTACGTCTGATCGGAGATGCGGACGTTGTCGGCGGAGACGATCACGCCGTACTCGGTGTTGGGGCTGTTGTCCTCGAACAAGCCGCAGTCGATCACGGCCGCGGCGCCAACCCCGGCGATCGTGAGCTGCCCGCCCGGAGGTGACCAGTCCACCTTGATCGGCGCGGTCGGCTGGTAGAGGCCGTCCGCCAGGAGCACCTTCGCGTTCTTCACCTTCCGGGCGCGCAGGATCGCCTGCGCCTCCTCGATCGAGGAAACGGCGGTGTCGCCGGTGAGTCCGGCACGGCTGCCCATCGACTTGGCGCTGGCGGTGCCCGAAGGGCTCACGTACACGGTCAGCTGATCGACTGGGGCGGCGCTCGCCGGCAGCGACGGCAGCACACCCGCGAGCGCGACGCACGCCGCACCGGCCACCAGGAAGGCGCGTCGGCTGACACCCGTCCGTTGCCAAACTCTCCTCATTGCCATCCCCGCTCTGTTCATCGGCGACCTTCGGTCCGTCGCCCCCTCGTGCCGATGAAACTAGGTGCATGATCTGCAACGCCTCTTGCAACCACCTTGAATCCCCTGCTCACTCCCCCTCCCTCAACCGGCCCCCCAGCAACAGGTCGCACCGGCGCGTCAGCGGATCTTCAACTCAGGGATCCTGCGCGACTCGCCCGCCGTGGACGAACTGACCGCGTTCCTGCCAGCGGCTGCCGGCCCGGAGCGCGGGCAGGGCGGGGCTGTCGTTCGGGTACGGTGGCGCAAATCAACGCGACGTACCCCCCGGAGGGGTTGATGTTTGCACTGGTGGTTCGGTTCGACCTCCGCGACGAATCCGCCGCGACGGAGTTCGACCGACTGACCTCGGAAACCCTGCCGCTCATCGAGCGCGACGAGCCGGGCACCCTCGTCTACGCGACCCACCGGATCGAAAACGAACCGCTCGCCCGCGTCTTCTACGAGGTCTACCGCGACCGCCAAGCGTTCGACACACACGAGCGCCAACCCCACGTCGTACGCTTCCACGCCGCAAAAGAACAGTGCCTGGCATCCGTACGCGTCGAGTTCCTCGACCCATCCGCGGCAAAAGCCCCCCACCTCGGCCGTTGATCATGAAGTTAGCGACAAGATTTGGCTCTTGGCGCGTTGCTAACTTCATGATCAACGGCCGAGGTCACCGGGAGGGCGGTGCGGCGGGGGCATGGCATCGCCCTCCGTGCCGACTTGGGCACGGAGGGCGATGGTGGAGTTAGTCAGTGTTGCTTGGCGAGGCTGACGAAGGCGCGCCATGCGTCGGGGTTGAAGCTCAGCGTGCCGCCGTCACGATCCTTGGTGTCCCGGACCAGCACCCGCCCCGGAAGATTGTCGGCAACCTCCACACAGGCGCCACCGTTGTTGCTACTACGCGTGCTCTTACGCCACCGTGCTCCGGTCACGTCCATGATGCCGCTGCCTTCTTGATCAGTTCGAGTGATTGGTCTACGGGAAGTGTGATGCCGCGCAGCCGCTCCCACCTACCGGCAAGGGTAGCAACTTCCACCGCCGAGCCAACGATGCGCGCTGCCAGCTGGTTGTCCGCGTGCGCCGCCGCGCTGCCGTCCACCAGATCAGCCAGGATGAACGCACCGGCCAGACCGGGATGCATTCCGACGGCTGTCGGGATGATGTGGATCTGCACGTGGGGCAGCGCTGCGCAGGTCTCCAGGTGCAGCAATTGCTCGGCCATCAGTGGTCGGTTCCCATAGGCGGATCGGTACAGGATCGACTCGTCAAGAACTGCGACGAAGAGCGGCGGAAGATCACCGTGCAGGATCGACTGCCGATCGATCCGCGTCCTGACCAACTGATCCGCCGCGTCTGCCGTCAACCGTTCGCCCGTCAGCGTCGCCCGTGCGTACGCCTCGGTCTGAAGCAGGCCCGGCACGAATGCCGGCTCGTACCACCGAAGTGCCCTCGCCGCGCGCTCAATCTCGATCCACTCCCGGAACCACACGGGTGCGGCATCGTCCTTGACCATCTCCTCCCAGAGCGTCACGAAGTAACCGCCGGTCTCCAGCGCCGTGTCGACCAACTCCAGGTGCTCCACGGTTACGGGCTTGGTACCGGTCTCGATACCGGAGATCACCGTGTCCGAACAGAAGGTTTTCTTACCCAGCTCGATCTGCGTCAGGCCGGCAGCCTTGCGTCGGCGGCGCAGTTCGCGCAGCAGGTACTCAGAAGGTGAAATTCCCACGTGTTCCTCGTTCCTTCCCGGATTTCTCAGCCGGCCCGGCTCGATGGGCAACACCTGTGCCGCCAGCTCCCTGTTAGGTGGATCTGCGTTCCGAACGTAGCGGTATCCACAGCAGAGTGTCATCAGCGGGACCGCTCGGAGTTACGGCAATGACCCGGGCGGAACTGTGGGGCCGCCCCGTCGTCTCCCCCACGATCACCGGGGCGGCCCCTTCCACTCAGGAGAGGAGCCGCATCATGTATGAGGACGATCAGGAGCCAAGCGCATCCGAGCAGGTCACCCCTGCACCGCGCGAGATGACGACCGATCTGCCACCCGTACGCGAAAGTCGGCAGCGGGCCCGCAACGGTGGACGGTGGCCAGCCCGGTCGCACCTTGGGCCGTCGGAAACCTTCGCGGTCGGTGTGTCCGGTCGAGCCCGGCCCGATTCCACCGACTGACGTGGAGGAATTACCCATCGGCCGGCGGGTGGCGTACTGGCGCAACCGCCGGAAGCTGACGCTCCAGGTGCTGGCCGACCGGGTCGGAATGTCGAAGAGTTGGGTGGAGAAGGTCGAGTCGGGTGCCCGCCGGTTGGACAGGTTTTCCACCATCTCCGAGGTCGCCGACGCACTTGAGATCGACATTTCGATGTTGCTCGGCCGCAGTCCGGATGCCCGCCCGCCGCGTGCGTATGCGGATCATTGCGAGATCGGCGCGCTGCGCGACGCGTTGGGGCGGTTGGCGCTGGCGTCGCAGCTCAGCGTGCCGCGCCGGCCCGACCTGGACAAGCTACGTCAGGCGACCGAGCACGCGTGGACGAGCTTCCAGTACGCCCGGTACGACGTCCTCGCCCAGTCGCTGCCCGCTCTGCTTCGTGCGGCCCAGTCCGCCGCCGATTATCACACCGGTGACGCCGCCGAACAGGCGACCAGCCTGCTCGCACAGGTCTACCAGGTCGCCTCCTCCACGCTGCGGAAACTCGGCGAGTACGACCTCGCGCACCTGGCGGCCGATCGCGCCCTCGGGGCGTCCGTACGGTGTGGTGACGACCTGCTCGCCGGTACGTCGACCACCAGGGTCGCCAACGCGTTGCTCGCTATGGGACACGCGCGGGCGGCGTTCGAGGCGAACGTGGCGATGGCGCACCGGCTCGCCCCGGGCGACGTCAACGACGCCGGCCCGGACCGGCTGTCGGTCTACGGTGCGCTGCTGCTCCAGGGCGCGATGGCGGCAGCACATCTGCGCGACAGCATCAGCGTCCGCGAACTGATCGCGGAGGCTCGGGTTGCCGCGATCGCGCTGGGTGTGGACGCGGACCACTACCGGACCAGTTTCGGCCCGACCAATGTCGAGTTGCATCGTGCCGCCGCCGCCGTCGAGCTGGGCGAGGGCCGGCAGGCGATCGCGGCCCACGACCAGCTCGATCGGGGCCGGCTGTCCGCGCTGGTGCCCGAGCGCCGGGCGCAGCACCTGCTCGACCTCGCCCGCGCGCTCGCCCATATCGGGGGACTCGATCGGGCCGGGGAGATGTTGGGCGAGGCGGAACATCTCGCCCCGGCGGAGATTCGCTCCCGTCCGGCCGCGCACGCCGTGATGACCGCCATTCTCCGGCGTACCAAAGGTTCTCCGCCCGCCCTGCTTGCGCGCTCGCCGACCGGATGGGGGCACTGGTGTGAACAGCCCGGAGTCAGGAGGGAACGTGACCGACGACGAGGGCGCCGCGTTCGGTGCGCCGCACCGGCCCGGCGCTGACTGGCGCTGTCGGGACGACGGCGAGGAGTGGCCGTGCCAGGTTTTCCGTCGCCGGATGTGGTCGCTCTACCGTAACGACCGGGAACGGCTCGCCGCGTTCATGCGGCACTTCCGGGACAAGGCAACCGCCGACCTGGACGACCTCACGGCCGAGCGAGCGGAGGCACGCTTTATCGGTTGGATCGACGATCCACCGGTACGCCGACGCCTGCGCTCGGTCTGACCACCGCACCGCAAGATCAGACCACCCAGGCCGGTACGAGTTTGTCCCCGTCCGGTACGGCGCACTCCCGCGCCACCACACCACCGTCGAGCCGGTACGCCCGCATCCCGACCGGTGCCACCACGACGGCGGCGAAGCCGTCCGGGGCTGCGGTGATCCGGCGCGGTACGTCGGCCGGGATGACAGCCGTGTCGCCGGGCTCGACGGCGTACGGCTGGTTGTCGAGTTCGACGGTGGCGGCGCCGGTCAGGACGGTCCAGACCTGCTCGGTGTCGATTCCGTGCAGCGGACCGGCCTGGCCGGGGCCCATGTCGACCCGCCAGACGAGTTGGCCCGCGCCACCCTGGGTGGGCGAGGCGAGCGTGGTCATGATCGCGTTCGGGGTTTCGGTACGGCGGCTCTCGGCGTGGCGGATGACAGGCATCGTCGGATCCCCTAGGTTAGACAACGTGGTTGTCGAAATAGTTAACCAGGTTGTCGATCGTGTCAAGTGAGTACCGGACCGAGGCGCGCGGTGAAATGCCGGCCGAGGCGCGCGGCGAGATGCCCGGTTACGAGGTGGCGCTGCGGCTGTTCCAGGGGTTTCGGCTCATGATTGACGAGCTGCACGCCGAGCTCGCCCGGCAGGGCCACCCCGACCTGCGACCCATGCACGGCTTCGTCTTCCAGGCGATCGGCCCCGACGGCACCACCGCGGTCGAACTCGGCCGCCGGCTCGGCGTCTCCAAGCAGGCGGCCGGTAAGACCCTCGACGGACTGGAACGCCTCGGTTACGTCGTACGCGAATCCGACCCGCGCGACGCCCGCCGCAAGGTCGTACGCCTCACCGAACGCGGCGTCGACTCGCTCGTCCGGTCGGCGCGCATCTTCGACGAGATCCGCGCCCGCTGGGCTGTCGCACTCGGCCCGGACCGCCTCCGCGCGTTCGAGTCCGACCTGCGCACCCTCACCCCGTCGGAGATGTTCCCCCTGGACGTACCGGGCTGGTTCGGGAGCGACTGAAGGGCTGGGTTCGGGAGCGACTGAAGGGCGGCGAGTCCTGCCAGCCGTACGCGAAAGTCTGCGGTGCGGCGTCGCGGCTGCTGATGCTCGCTGCGAGTTCGAGGTGCACGAGCCGGCGGAGCTTCGCCTACCTGGAGGAACTGGGCAACCGGGCCCGGCGGGCGGCCGGCGGAGAAGATCCGGGGTGACGCGGCAACCGTGCCACGCCACCCCGGAAACGGAAACGAGTCGGGTCAGACCTCGACCACGTTCGGCACGATCATCGGCCGGCGGCGGTACGCGTCGTTCACCCAGCGCCCGACCGTACGGCGGACGATCTGCTGGAGCTGGTGCGGATCGGTGATGCCCTCGGTGGCGGCCCGGCTCAGCGCCTCGGTGATCAGCGGGATCACCGGGTTGAACGCGTCCGGGTCGTCGGAGAAGCCCTTCGCGGAGACGGTGGGACCGCCGACGACCTTGCCGGTCACCGAGTCGACCACCACGGTCGCGGCGATGAAACCGCCGTCGCCGAGCATCCGCCGCTCGGTGAGCAGCGACTCACCCACGTCGCCGACGGCGAGACCGTCGACGTAGACGTACCGGCTCTGCACGTGGCCGACGAGCGTGGCCCGGCCCTCGACGAGGTCGACCACGTCGCCGTCCTCGCAGATCACCACCCGGTCGGGGGCGACACCGGACTCGACGCCCAGCCGGGCGTGCGCCCGCAGGTGCCGCCACTCGCCGTGCACCGGCAGCAGATTGCTCGGCCGTACGACGTTGAGCAGGTAGAGCAGTTCCCCGGCGGGGGCGTGCCCGGAGACGTGCACCTTCGCGACGTCCTTGTGGATGACGGTCGCACCCGCGCGAGACAGCCGGTTGATCACCCGGTAGACCGAGGTCTCGTTGCCCGGCACCAGCGAACTGGCCAGCACGACCGTGTCGCCGGCCGCCACCGTGATGTGCCGGTGGTCGCCGGTGGCCATCCGACCGAGGGCGCTCATCGGCTCGCCCTGCGAACCGGTCGACATGAACACGATCTGGTTCGGCGGCAGGGTGGTCGCCTCGTCCAGCCCGACCACCAGACCCGGCGGGATCTGGAGCAGCCCGAGGTCGCGGGCGATGCCCATGTTGCGCACCATCGAGCGGCCGATCAGGGCCACCTTGCGGTTGTATTCGGTGGCCGCGTCGAGCACCTGCTGCACCCGGTGCACATGCGAGGCGAACGACGCCACGATGATCCGGCCGCGTGCCTTGCCGAAGATCGAGCCGAGGATCGGGCCGATCTCCCGCTCCGGCGTCACGAAACCGGGGATCTCCGCGTTGGTCGAGTCGGAGAGGAGCAGGTCGACACCCTCGGCACCGAGCCGGGCGAAGCCGGCCAGGTCGGTCAGCCGCCCGTCCAGCGGAAGTTGGTCCATCTTGAAGTCACCGGTGTGCAGCACCAGGCCAGCCGGGGTACGGATGGCCACCGCGAGCGCGTCCGGGATCGAGTGGTTGACCGCGAAGAACTCGCACTCGAACGGACCCAGCCGCTCCCGCCCGCCCTCCCGCACGGTCAGCGTGTACGGCTCGATCCGCCGCTCGGCGAGTTTCGCCTCGACCAGCGCGAGGGTGAACTGCGAACCGACCAGCGGAATGTCCGGTTTGTGAGCGAGCAGGTACGGCACCGCGCCGATGTGGTCCTCGTGCCCGTGCGTCAACACGATCGCCTGCACGTCCTCCAGCCGATCGAGGATCGGTGCGAAGTCGGGCAGGATCAGGTCGACACCCGGCTGTTCGACGTCGGGGAAGAGCACCCCGCAGTCGACCACCAGCAGCTTGCCGTCGTACTCGAAGACGGTCATGTTGCGCCCGATGGCGCCCAGTCCGCCGAGCGGTATCACCCGCAGCCCACCTACGGGCAGCGGTGGGGGAAGTTCCAACTCGCGCGCCTGCGGCTGGCTCATGCCACCGCCTCGCCGCGATCGGTCGCTGCCGTCGTCCTACTGTTCAGCTTGCCCATGCCGCCGACCTTACTGATTGACCCACTCATGCCGGCAACTCCAGACCTGCGTCGGCGCAGTCGACGCGCAACTGGGCGACCTCGGCCTCGGTCGCGTCGACCAGTGGGGGACGGACCGGACCGGCGGGCAGACCCGACGCCGCGAGGCCGGCCTTGACCAGAATCGTGCCCTGGGTACGGAAGATTCCGGTGAACAACGGCAGCAGCCGCCGGTGCAGGAGCAGGGCGGTGTCGTGCTCGCCCCGCTCGTACGCCTCGATCAACTGCTTGCTGAGCGCACCGGTGAAGTGGGTGGAGGTGCCGACCAGGCCGACCCCGCCGACCGCCAGCGCGGGCAGCGTCAGGGAGTCCTCGCCGGAGTAGAACGCCAGGTCGGTACGGCTGGTCACCCAGGAGGTGGCGGCCAGGTCGCCCTTGGCGTCCTTCACCCCGACGATCCGCTCGTGCTCGGCCAGCCGTACGAGCGTCTCGGAGGCGATCGGCACTCCGGCGCGGTGCGGGATGTCGTAGAGCATGATCGGCAGCCCGGACGCGTCCGCGACCGCGGTGAAGTGCCGCAACAGTCCCGCCTGCGGCGGCTTGCTGTAGTACGGCGTCACCACCAGCAGACCGTGCGCGCCGGCCTTCTCCGCCGCGGCGGCCAGTTCGATCGTGTGCCGGGTGTCGTTGGTACCGACCCCGGCGACCACCTGGGCGCGGTCACCGACCGCCTCCACCACCGCGCGGAGCAGGCGTTCTTTTTCCGCGTCGGTGGTCGTGGGCGACTCGCCGGTGGTGCCGCTGATCACAAGGGCGTCGTTGGCCTGCTCGTCCACCAGGTAGGTGGCGAGGCGGGCCGCGCCGTCGAGGTCCAGCGAGCCGTCCGCGGTGAACGGCGTGACCATGGCCGTGAGCAGTCGCCCGAAGGGACGGGGTACCGCCCGGTCGGCGGCGGCAGGGTGGTCGTGCGTCATACCGCTAACCTATCGGACGCCCACCGCCCGGCCGCCGGGGAAGTGCTCAGGACTGTTCGGCGTAGGGGCTGGTGGCCACCTCGGTGCCGTCCGCCAGGGTGCTGATGGTGAAGTCGGCGAAGACGTTCGGCGCGACCTGCTGAAGCTGGCGCAGGCACTCCACGGCCAGCTCACGGATCTCGACATCGGCGTGCTCGGTGGCCCGCATCGACACGAAGTGCCGCCAGGCCCGGTAGTTGCCGCTGACCACGATCCGGGTCTCGGTGGCGTTCGGCAGCACCGCGCGGGCCGCCTGTCGAGCCTGCTTACGCCGCAGGGTCGGGTTCGCCACGTCGGCGAACCGCTGCTCCAGCCCCTCCAGCAACTCGTTGTACGCCCGTACGCTCGCCTCGGTCGCCTCGACGAAGCGTTTGTGCAGCTCGGCGTCCTCGGCGATGACGGCCGGCTCCACCACGGCGGCGTCGCGTTCCGGCACGTAACGCTGCGAGAGCTGCGAGTACGAGAAGTGCCGGTGCCGGATCAGTTCGTGCGTGAACGACCGGGACACCCCGGTGAAGTAGAACGTCACGCTGCCGTGCTCCAGCACGGAGAGGTGGCCGACCTCGAGGATGTGCGCGAGGTAACCGGCGTTGGTCGCGGTGGCCGGGTTCGGCTTCTTCCACGACTGGTAGCAGGCCCGTCCGGCGAACTCGGCGAGCGCCTGGCCACCGTCGGCGTCGGTCGACCAGGGCACCTCTTCGGGTGCCTGGAACTGGGTCCACGCGATGAGCTTGACCTGCGGTGACACGATTTCCGGCATTCCTGGGACTCTAGTGGCTGCGGCGACAGCCGCGTCGCAAGGGGTTCCCGGTGTCAGACGTAGAACCAGGTGAACGGTGTCCACGGCAGGTTACGCAGCACGGAGAACGCCATCCAGGCGCCGAGGAAAACGCCGATGGTGACCGGCCCGATCGAGAGCTGCGGCAGCCGCCAGCCGAAGAGCTGCTTGCCGGCCCAGGCGGCGTAGACGTAGAGCAGGAACGGGACGGCGAAGACAAAGAGGATGTGGTGCCGGGCGGCGGCGGGCAGGTCACCGTGGAGCAGGTACCAGAACGCGCGGGTGCCGCCGCAGCCGGGACAGTCCAGACCGGTGGTCAACTTCAGCAGGCAGGTCGGTGCCGCGTCGGGTGCGCTGCGGGTCGGGTCGGCGTAGAGCGTGTAGCCGACCGCGCCGCCGAAGCAGGCCAGGATCGCGACCGGCGCCAACCAGCGCGGAGAACGGGCCGCGATCCGGTCGAAGAACCGGGTGATCCGATCCGGTTCGGCGGCCACCGGATACCACTGCTGCGGCGCGTCGGGATCGGGCGTCCACTGCGGCCCGACGGCGGTCGGCACATCGGGCGGTGTCGACGGTCCACCCGTGCTGGTCATAGCCACCCCACTCGTCGCGCCGGCCGCTCTCACCGTACACCGGTGGTGGTAACCAGGGCGGCGGTGAGCGGGCCGGCGAGATCGCCCGCGACGGGCGGTGCGACCGCACTCAGGCCGAGCCAGCCGGCCAGCCGGCGCAGCTCGGCGGCGAGCGCCAACGCGGTGTCGGCCGGGTCCGCGCCCGGTTCCAACCAGGCCGCCGGCACCAGCAGTACGCCAGCCTTCCGGTCGGCCTTCAGGTCCACCCGGGCGGTGAACCGCTCCCCCTGCAGGAACGGCAGCACGTAGTAGCCGTGGATCCGCTGCGGAGCCGGAACGTAGATCTCGATCCGGTAGCTGAAGTTGAACAGCCGCTCGGTCCGGGCCCGCTCCCAGACCAGCGGGTCGAACGGGCTGACCAGCGTGTTCGCCCGGATCCAGCGGGGCAGGCGGGCATCGACGTGCAGGTACGCCGGCAGCCGCCAACCCTGCACCGTCACCGGCAGCAGCTCCCCCGCCTCGACCAGTTCCGCCACCGCCGCCCGCGCCGCCGCCACCGGCAGCCGGAAGTAGTCGCGCAGCTCCGGCTCGGCGGCCACCCCCAGGGATCGGGCCGCGATCGCCACCAACCGCCGGTACGCGTCCGCCGGCTCCGGCGTCGGTGTGTCCAGCACCGCCGCCGGCAGGACCCGTTCGGGCAGGTCGTAGCGGCGGGCGAAGGAGTTCGTCCGGCTGGCCGCGGCGACCTCGCCGGCCCAGAAGAGGAACTCCAGCGCCCGCTTCACCTCCGACCAGTTCCAACCCCAGTTGCCGGTTTCGCGGGGCGCGTCGTGCTCGATCTCGGCCGCGGTCAGCGGACCCCGGTCGGCCACCTCGTCGCGGACCCAGGCGACGAGCTGCGGCTGCTCCTGGGCGATCCGGCGCATCCCGCCCCACGACTCGTCCCGCGCGGCCGCCATCCGCCAGCGCAGCAGCGGTTGCAGGTCGACCGGGACCAGCGACGCCTCGTGCCCCCAGTATTCGAACAGGTCCCGTGGCGGCCGGTAGGCGGCCCGGTCCACCAGGTCGGTCGGGTACGGGCCGAGCCGGCTGTAGAGCGGCAGGTAGTGCGCCCGCTGCAACACGTTGACCGAGTCCATCTGGAGCAGCCCCACCCGGCCGAGCACCCGGCGCAGATGCCGCGCGGTCGGCACGGCGGTGGGCAGCGGGTCGGCGAAACCCTGGGCGGCCAGCGCCACCCGCCGGGCCTGGGCCAGCGACAAAGATTCAGAAACTCCCATCGCCCCGCACCCTAACCGCACCCCCCGACACTCATGCGCGGTATCCGTGCCGGGGCGCGGCCCGATGGGCTGGACTCACCGCCCGGCAGGGGTTAGAACGGACACGTGCTGACCATCCGACCGGAGGAACCCGCCGACGCCGAGGCGGTCGCGAGCGTGCACGTACGCACCTGGCAGGCCGGGTACGCGGGCATCATGCCGGACGAGGTGCTGGCCCGGCTGAACGTACAGGCGTGGGCGCAGCGGCGGCGCGACATCGGCACCGCCGACCCGGAGCACCCGTTCACCACCCTGCTGGCGGAACGGGACGACACCGTGATCGGCTTCACCACCTTCGGTCCGTACCGCAACAACCAGGACCGCGACGACCTCGACCACACGTACGGCGAGATCCTCACGATGTACGTCGACCCGGCGCACTGGGGCACCGGTGTCGGCCGGGAGCTGATGATCGCCGGGCTGACCGGGCTCACCGAACGCGGCTGGCGCGACATCCGGCTCTGGGTGCTGGCGGAGAACGAACGCGCCCGCCGTTTCTACGAGCGTGCCGGACTGGTCACCGACGGCGAGCAGTCGACGTACGAGCTACACCGGACCGGGGGACGGCCGCCGCTCGGCCTGGTCGAGCTTCGGTACGCCACCCGGCTCGGCGAGCCGTGACGGGGCCCGCAGCGGCAGCCCGACCAGCAGCGCGATGCTGATCCAGACGTAGGCGTTGCTGCCGAGGAAGCCGTCCACCCCGGTGAAGTCGTGCTCCCAGGTCCAGACCAGCCGACTGCACAGCACCGCGTACGCGACGATCGCGAAGGCGAGCAGCCAGCGCCGCCTTCGGCTGCCGGCGGGTGCCCCGTACGCGTGGTCGACCAGCAGCACCAGCGCCGGGATCAGCCACACCAGGTGGTGCACCCAGGTCACCGGGCTGACCAGCGCACCCAGCACCCCGGTCAGCGCCAGCCCGGTCACCTCGTCAGCGGCGCGCACCGCGGCCCGTACCCGCCAGGCCCAGATGACCACCGCGGCGCCGACCAGGATCAGCCAGGCGAGCTTGCTCGGCTGCGCCGGGTCGAGCCGGGCGACCAGGCCCTGCAACGACTGGTTGGAGATGAAGGCCAGCTCACCGACCCGGTCGGTGTCCCAGAGCGCGGTGGTCCAGAACTCCCGTGAGGCGTCCGGTGCGATCGCGGCGGCGACCAGGGTCGCCACGGCGGCGGTCCCGCTGGCCGTGAGCGCCGCCCGCCACCGCCCGGTGACCAGCAGGTAGACGATGAAGATGCCCGGGGTCAGCTTGATCGCGGTGGCCAGCCCGATGCCCACCCCGGCCCAGCGCTTGTAGCGGGCCGGGTTCCGCCGGCCACCGGCCGGAACGCGTCCGGGCAGGAAACTGCCGGGTACGACCTGCCCCGGTGCCGCGTAGCCGGGGCGGACCAGCCAGAGCAGGTCGGCCGCGACGAGCACCAGCAGCAGCATGTTGACCTGGCCGAAGTCGACCGTCTCGCGCATCGGCTCGAAGGCCGCGGCGAGCAGGGCCGCCACCGCCAGGGCGAACCAGCGGGTCCAGCCCACCCGGCGGGCGATCGGGTCGACCAGCCACCAGAGCAGCAGCACGCTCACCACGACGGTGGCGGAGACGCTCAGCACCATCGACACCGTGAACGGCAGGTACGCCAGCGGCAGCATGACCAGGGCGGCGAACGGCGGGTAGGTGAAGCCGTACTTGCTGTTCGGCTTGAGCCAGTCGTAGATCTCGCCGCCCTCGCGGGCCCAGTAGTGCAGGGCGCCGGAGTAGACCTTGAGGTCGAAGAATCCGTGCCCGACGGCCGCCACCGACAGGAACGCGGCGACCAGTACGGCCAGGGCGAGCACGAAGAGTACCTGGTACCGGGTTCGCCGGAAGGCACCCTGCGCCACCGTCGCCTCCCTCGCGTCCGTACGCTCACCGTTCATGGCTCTCGGGTACGTCCGCCCGGCGCGTCCGTCCGACGCCGCCGAGATCGCACGCATTCAGCTCGCGACCTGGCGGGTCGCCTATCGCCGGTTGCTGCCCAAGCACGTGCTCGACCGGTTGGACGAGGGGTGGCTCGGCAAGCGGTGGTCCGCCGCGATCGAGGCACCACCGTCGCCCCGGCACCGCGTCCTGGTGGCGATCGAACAGGCGGAGAAATCTTATCTGGTGGGTTTTGCCGCATCCGGACCGGCAGACGAGCAGTCACTTGCCCCGGACGAACCCGCGCAAACGCTGGTCCCGGACCTGATCGGGGTGACCGACCTGCTGGTGGAGCCGCGCTGGGGCCGTCGTGGGCACGGCAGTCGGCTGCTGGCGGCGAGCGTCGACCTGTGGCGCGAGGACGGCGCCCGTACGGCGATCGCCTGGGCCTTCGACGGTGACGAGGCGACCAGGGCGTTCCTGGCCAGCACCGGCTGGGAGCCGGACGGGGCGACCCGGGCGCTGGACGTGGACGACATGCTGGTCCCCCAGCTACGCCTGCACGTCTCCCTGGACGCCGAGTCGTCGACCGGAACCGACGCCGGAGCGCCGGCCGGAACCGACGCCGGGTCGCCGACCGGCACCGAGGAGCCCACGGACGCTTCGTGAGCGTGCGCGGGCTCCCCGTGCCACGGGGCCGGCCCCGGTCGGGCTCGGACCCCGGCGGGCGTCAGCCCTTGTCGGCGCCCTGGTTGGCGTCGCGGACGAAGTAGCGCTGGAACACCACGAAGATGACCGCCACCGGGATGGTGGCCAGCAACGCGGCGCCGAGTTTGAGCGGGTACTGCGTACCCGCGCCGAGCGAGCCGCTGACCAGGTCGGCGAGGCCACGCGGCAGGGTGAACAGGTTCGGGTCCTGGACCGCGACCAGGCTGTGCGGGAACTCGTTCCAGGAGCCCTGGAACGACAGGATGGTCAGCGTGATCAGGGCCGGTTTCGCGGTCGGCAGCACCACCGACCAGAACGTACGGAACACGCCCGCGCCGTCGATCCGGGCCGCCTCCTCGACGCTGGCCGGCACCGACTCGAAGAACTGCTTCATGATGAAGACCCCGGTGGCGTCCACCAGCAGCGGCAGGATCAGCGCCGTGTACGTGTTGTAGATGCCGAGCTGGTTGAGGACCAGGAACTTCGGGATCAGCAGCACCACACCCGGTACGGCCATCACCGCCACCACGGTGGCGAAGATCGCTGTCCGGCCGCGGAAGCGCAGCCGGGCCAGGGCGTATCCGGCGAGCGAGTCCAGGAACACCCGGCCGAGTGTCACCACGACCGTGACCAGCAGCGAGTTGCCGAGCCAGAGCGGGAAGTTCGTCCCCTCGAAGATCCGTTGGAAGCTGTCCAGGTCCACCGGGTTCGGTATCGGGGAGAGCGGGTTCGCCGCCGCGTCCGGCTCGGTCTTGAACGAGCTGGCGATCTGGATCACGAACGGGTAGAGGAAGACCAGCGCGAAGAAGATCAGGATGGCGTACCCGACGAAGCTGGTCACCAGGCTGCGCGGCTCCCGCCGGTGGCCGGAGGTGGCGACGGGCCTCGGCGTACGTTCCGTCGGCGGCGGCGGGTCTCCGGCCGGCGCGTCTCCCCTGGTCGGGGGCTCGGTCACGATGGACATCTCACGACCTCCGCTCGGACCGGCGCCACCAGCGGTGCGAGCGGCCGGTGTCCCGGTCGCGCATCAGCCGCCGCTGCGCCAGGGTCAGCACGATGATGATCAGGAACAGGACGAACGAGATCGCCGCGCCGGCACCGTAGTCGAAGTCACGGAACGCGGTCCGGTAGGACAGGTACGCCGGGGTGAGCGTGGTCTTCGCCGGATTGCCCTGGCTCATCACGTAGATCTGGTCGAAGACCTGCCAGGACCCGATCAGGCCGAGGGTCAGCACCAGGAAGAGGGTCGGCTTGATCATCGGCAGGGTCAGGTAGCGCAGCCGCTGCCACCGGGTCGTACCGTCGAGCACGCTGGCCTCCTCCAGCGCCACCGGCACGTTCTGCAACGCGGCGAGGAACATCAGCATGAAGGTGCCCGAGGTGGTCCAGATGACCAGCGCGATGATCGCGGTCATCGCCACACTCGGCCCGGACAGCCAGTCCCACCAGCTCAGCCCGAACGGCCCGCCGCTGCTCAGCGCGGCCGGCGGCTGGTCGACCCCGAACAGGCCGAAGAACAGGTGCAGGATGCCGCGCGAGTCGGCGAACCACTGCGGCCCGTCGATCCCGAACATTCCCAGCAGCCCGTTGATCGCCCCGGAGTTGGCGAACATGAACAGGAAGACCACGCTGATCGCGACGGAGCTGGTGACCGACGGGAAGTAGAACGCCGTACGGAAGAACGACTTGCCCTTGAGCATCCGGTGGTTGACCACCAGGGCGAGGAAGAGCGCGATCGCGGTCTGCACCGGTACGACGATCGCCACGTAGTAGATGTTGTTCCGGATCGAGGTCATGAAGTCGCGGCGGGCCAGCCCGTCCTCGGTGAAGAGGTGGGTGTAGTTGTCCGCCCCGACGAACGGGACCTTGCCGGTGAACGGGCTGCCCTGACCGTTCCAGGAGGTGAGGCTCACCCAGAGCGCCATCAGGATCGGCAGCAGCATGAAAACGCCGAGGATCACCACGACCGGGGCGACGAAGACCCAGCCGGCGATCCGCTCGTTGCCGCGGATCCCACCACGTAGGCGGCGGGGAGCGGCCGGGACTCCGGAAGCCATGCTTCCTCTTTTCGAGGGGAAACTTTCGAGGGGTAGGGACCGGTGCGGTGGGCCCCCGGTCCGCAGACCGGGGGCCCTGCCGTCAGAAGGTCAGCCGCCGAGGGTGGCGGCGGTGTTCTTCTGCAGGTTCTGCAGGATCGTCTTCGGGTCGGTGCTGGCCAGCGCGGAGAGCTGGGCGTCGAAGTCGACCAGGACGCTGTCCATCTTCGGAGCGTTCACCGGGCCCTGGGCGTACTCGGCGCCGTCGATGAACGGCTTGTCGGCCGGGAACGCCTGGGTGTACTGGTCCCGGGCGGACTCACGCGACGGCATCACACCGAACGCCTTGGCGAAGGCCATCTGCTGGTCGACGCTGGTCATCGCCTCGACGAACTTGATCGCCTGCTCCTTGTGCTGGCTCTTGGCCGCGATCCCCCAGCAGTTGGTGAAGGAGAGCGTGCCCTGGCCCTTCGGGCCGGCCGGCAGCGGGTGCACGGTGTACTTGACGTCCGGGAAGTCGTTCTGCAGACCGCCCTTGATCCAGTTGCCCTCGATGGTCATCGCGACCTTGCCCTTGCCGAAGGCCTCACCGGCCCAGCCGGCGTCGAGCTGCTTCGGGTACTGCGCCAGACCACCGGCGAGCAGGGTCTTGACGTACTCCAGGGCCTGGAGGTTGGCCGGGCTGTCGGCGGTGGCCTGCTTGCCGTCGGGGCTGGTGATCCAGCCGCCGGCCTGGGCGAGGAAGGCGCCGACCCGGTCACGGGTGTCGCCGATCGCCATCGGGGTGATGCCCTTGGCCTTGATCTTCTGGGCGGTGCTGGTGAGCTGCTCCCAGGTGGTCGGGATGTCCGCGTCGGTCAGCCCGGCCTTGGCCCACAGATCGGTGTTGATCTCCAGCGCGAGGGTGGAGAAGTCCTTCGGCGCGCAGTAGAACTTGCCGTCGTAGGTGAACGTCTGGCGCAGGCTGTCGTAGAAGTCGCCGCCGTCGGCGAGCTTGTCCCCGTACGGCTCCAGCGCGCCGACGCTGGCGTAGTCGGCGAAGCGCCCGGCGTCGACGTAGAAGACGTCCGGCGGGGTGCCGCCCGCGAGGGCCTGGCCGAGCTGCTGGGTGAGGTCCTGCGCCGGGGTGACCGTCGCGGTGTTGCCGGAGCTGGTGGCCCACGCGGTCGCCGCGTCCTGCACCGCCTTGGTCTCGGCCTCGCCGGACGAGCCGATCAGGATCTGGATGCTGGCCGGGCCACTGCTCTGGGCGCTGTCGGCGTTGTCGTCGTCGAAGCCGCCACCGCAGGCGGCGGAACCGAACAGCGCCGCCACGGCGATGCCCGCCACAGCCGAGCGCCGGATGAAACGTCGTGCCATGTCAATCTCCTGGTGGGGGGTGGGATACCGGTGGTGCGTGGAGTACGAGGTATGGAGTTGGAAAGCGCCCGTGCGCCCGGCCAGCTCAGCCGGACTGGCGGAGCACCGGTCAGCCGGACTGGCGGAGCACCAGCGACGGCGCCAGCAGCACCTGGGCCGGTGTGCCGTCGCCGGTCCGGCCGTCCCGGATGCCGCCGCCGTCGAGCACGCCGGCCAGCAGGTCCACGCAGCTCGCCGCCGCCTGGGCCAGCGGCTGGCTGACGCTGGTCAGCCCGATCGCCTGGGCGACCGGGGTGTCGTCGAAACCGGTGACCGCCACGGTCACGCCGCGGGCCCGGACCGCCTGCAGGGCGCCGAGCGCCAGCGAGTCACTGGCACAGACCACCGCCGTCGGTGGGTTCCGCAAACCGAGCAGTTCATCCGCCACCGCCTCACCCTGAGTAATGCCATCCGGGGTTGCCCGGTCGAGTTCGGCCGGGTCGGCGCCGGTCGCCCGGACGGTCGACGCCCAGCCAGCACGGCGGTTGTCACCCACCCCGGAACCAACCGGCCAGCCAACGAAGGCTATCCGTTGGTGACCCTGAGTGACCAGGTGAGCGGTGGCTGCGGCAGTGCCGGCGGCACCGTCGACGTCGACCCAGGGGTAGCGCTCCGGCGCGTCCCAGGAGCGGCCGAAGGTGACGAAGGGCACCTTCCGTTCGGCCAGCCAGTCGGTACGGATGTCGCCGTGGTCGGTGCCGGTGAGCACGAACGCGTCCAGGTCGTACGCACCGAGCAGGTCGTCGTAGGTGGCGATCTCGGTGGCCGGGTCCTCCGCTGTGTAGAGCATCACCCGGTAACCGGCCTCGCCGGCCGCCTCGGTGAGCCCGTGCAGGAAGCGGTCGAGCACCGAGCCGTTGATCCCGTCGCGGGTCGGCTCGATCCGTACGGCGATCAGCTGGGATCGTCCCGTACGCATCTGCCGGGCCGCTTGGCTGGCGCGGTAGCCGAGGAGGGAGATGGCTTCCCGGACCCGTTCGCGGGTCTCCTCGCGGACGATCTCCGGGCTGTGGATCACGTTCGAGACGGTCTGGCGACTGACCCCCGCATGGCGGGCCACTGTCGCGATGGTCACTTTCTGTGCCATAAATCCTCCCTCCCGTCTTGAACGTTCAAACTCTGATGAGGCATTATTGGATCGTTCAAGTTTCTGGAATGTTTCGCATGTTGCACCGCCCGAGACGAGTTGTCAAGGGTTCGTCAACGCCCCGCCCCCCGCTCAGGAGCTCCTCGTGACCAACCGCTACCTGCAACCGTTGCTGCACGATCTTGTCGGTGTCGTCCTCGCCCCGACCAGCACACTGAGCGGCCAGGACGGGCAGATCCGGCCGGCCGGCGTACAGGGCGTGTTCCACGCCGACGCCCGGGTGCTGGCCCGCGCCGAACTCCTGGTCGACGGCCGCGAGCCGGAGTCGATCACCCACGGCACCGACGGGCCACACGGCGCCCGGTTCGTCTCGCTGGCCCGCTGGCTCGGCGACGACACCCCCGACCCGACCGTACGGATCGACCGGATCCGCCGGATGACAGCGCGCGGGCTGACCGAGGAGATCCACGTCTTCTCCACCGCCAACGCCCCCGTCCGCGGCGAGATCACCCTCGACCTCGGCTGTGACCTCGCCCCGATCGAGGTGGTCAAGTCCGGCGGCGCGACCGTCGACCTCGAAGCCAAGAGCGGCGAACCCGGCCAGCTCAGCTGGGCCGGCGACGGCATCACCGTCACGGTGACCGGCGAACCGGTCGTCATCGGCGGCACGATCGGCGCAGGCACAGGTGCAGGCGCCCCGGCCACCAGCACCGGCACCGGCACCGGCACCGGCACCGACGGCAAGGGCGGCGCGGTGACGGCCGTGGCGGGGGACGGCACGGCCCGGCTGGTCTGGCCGGTCGACTTGGCCCCGCGCACCTCCGCCGTACTGCGCTGGCGGCTGGTGGTCGACGACCCGCGCGCCGTGGTCGTCGCGCCGCCCGCGGAACCGGCCTGGTCCCGCCCGGAGGTACAAGCCGACGACCGGCGCCTCACCCGCCTGCTCGACCGGTCCCTGGACGACCTGCGCGGACTGCGGCTGGCCGAGGCGGACGCCCCGCAGGACGTCTTCCTCGGCGCCGGGGTGCCCTGGTTCCTCACCCTGTTCGGCCGGGACAGCCTCTGGGCAGCCAGGATGATGCTCCCGCTCGGCACCGACCTGGCCGCCAGCACGCTGCGGGTGCTCGCCCGCAGGCAGGGCACCAAGATCGACGCCAACTCCGGCGAGGCACCCGGCAAGATCATGCACGAGCTGCGCCGGGACGAGTTCACCGTCGCCGGCAACGGCCTGCACCTGCCCGCCGCCTACTACGGCACCGTCGACGCCACCATGCTCTGGGTCAACCTGCTGCACGACGCCTGGCGCTGGGGACTCGCCGACAACGAGGTAGCCGACCTGCTGCCCGCCCTGGAAGCATCGCTGGGCTGGCTCGCCGACCACGCCGACGCCGACGGTGACGGCTTCGTCGAGTACATCGACACCAGCGGCCGGGGCCTGGCCAACCAGGGCTGGAAGGACTCGTTCGACTCGGTCCGGTTCCGGGACGGCTCCCTCGCCCACGCCCCGATCGCCCTGGCCGAGGTGCAGGGTTACGCGTACCAGGCGGCCGTCCAGGGCGCGGCCCTGCTCGCCGCCTTCGGCCGGCCCGGCGCGCAACGCTGGCTCGACTACGCCGGTCGGCTCGCCGAACGGTTCCGCAACCAGTTCTGGGTCGACGGGCCCGACGGTCCGTACCCGGCCCTGGCACTGGACCGGGACAAGCGCCCGGTCGACGCACTGACCAGCAACATCGGCCACCTGCTCGGCACCGGGCTGCTGTCGGCGGCCGAGTCGGCACAGGTCGCCGAGGCGCTCGCCGGCCCCGGCCTGGCCGGCGGGTTCGGGCTGCGCACCATGTCCGCCACCGACGGCGGCTTCAGCCCGCTGTCGTACCACTGCGGCTCGGTCTGGTCGCACGACACCGCGATCGTCATCGCCGGGCTGGCCCGGGAGGGCTACACCGAACCGGCCGCGCAACTCGCCGAGGGGCTGCTGCGCGCCGCCGAGGCGTTCGACTACCGGCTACCCGAACTGTTCAGCGGCGACGACCGGGCCACCCTGGGCCGGCCGGCGCCGTACCCGGCGGCCTGCCAGCCGCAGGCCTGGTCCGCGGCCGCCGCCGTGGTGCTGCTCCAGGCGGCCGTCGGGCTCTACCCCGACGTGCCGGGCGGCACCGTACGCCTCCGTCCGCTGCACGGCGCCCCGCTCGGCGCGGTCAGCGCGCAGCGGCTACGGGTGGCCGGCGCCCCGGTCGACGTCTCGGTGGACCGGTCCGGTGTCGCCACCGTCACCGGACTACCGGCCGGTCTGACCGTCGTCGACGAGCGGTAACACCCGCCGGACGACAAACGTCCCGGCACCGGTTGAACCGGTGCCGGGACGAGTCCTGTTCAGGGGTGTTCAGTCGCGGGACAAGGGCAACCAGGGGTGCTCAGTCGAGCAGGGCGTCCAGGCCGAGGGTGAGACCGGGCCGGCGCGACACCGAACGGATCGCCAGCAGCACACCGGGCATGAACGACGCCCGGTCGTACGAGTCGTGCCGGATGGTGAGCGTCTCGCCGGTCGTACCGAACAGCACCTCCTGGTGCGCGACCAGGCCGGCGGCGCGGACCGAGTGGACCCGTACGCCGTCGATCTCCGCCCCGCGCGCACCCGGCACCTCGTCCTTGGTGGCATCCGGTCCGGCGCCCAGGCCGGCCTCGGCCCGAGCCTGCGCGATCAACCGTGCGGTGTGGGTGGCGGTGCCGCTGGGCGCGTCGAGCTTGTTCGGGTGGTGTTGCTCGATCACCTCGACCGACTCGAAGAACCGCGCGGCCCGGGCGGCGAACTGCATCATCAGCACCGCGCCGATGCCGAAGTTGGGGGCGATCACCACGCCGACACCCGGCTTGTGCGAGAGCCAGCCGCGCACCCGGTCGAGACGCTGCTCGGTGAAGCCGCTCGTGCCGACCACGACGCTGATGCCCTGCTCGACGCACCAGTGCAGGTTGTCCATCACCACGTCCGGGGTGGTGAAGTCGACAACCACCTCGGCACCCGCGTCCGAGGCGGAGAACAACTGGTCACCCTGGTCCACCATGGCGACCAGATCGAGGTCGTCGGCGGCGTCCACCGCCTTGCACACCTCGATGCCCATCCGGCCCCGGGCGCCGAGCACCCCGACCCGCAGCGGATCCGGCGACGTCTCCGCCAGTGCTTCAAGTCCGTCACTCACGGGGCACAACCTATCCCACCCCGCTCGGGGACCGCCCGCAGACGTCCCATCCGACCACCTGCAGACGTCCCATCCGACCGCCCGCAGACGTCCCATCCGGCCGCCCGCAGACGTCCCACCCGGCCGCCCGTCGGCGGACCGGCCGGCATGGTCAGCCGTTGGCGGCGAAGTCGTCCTCGCCGAACGGGCCCACCACCGCGAGCGACATCGGGCGGGCCAGCAGGTCGGCGGCGAGCGCGTTGACCTCCTCGGCCGTGACCGCGTCCACCCGGGCCAGCAGCTGGTCGACCGAGAGCAGGTCACCGAAGAGCATCTCGCCCTTGGCCAGCCGGCTCATCCGGGAACCGGTGTCCTCCAGGCCGAGCACGTACGAGCCCTTCGCCATGCCCTTGCCCCGGGCCAGTTCGCTGGCGCTGATGCCGTTCGCGGCGACCTCGGCCAACTCGGCCCGGACCAGGCCCAGGACCTCCTCGACCTTGCCCGGCGCACAACCGGCGTAGACGGCGAACACGCCGCTGTCGGCGTACTGACTGGCGTAGGAGTAGACCGAGTACGCCAACCCGCGCTGCTCCCGGATCTCCTGGAACAGCCGGCTGGACATGCCCCCGCCGAGCACGTTGTTCAGTACCCCGAGCGCGAACCGCCGGTCGTCGACCCGGCCGATGCCGGCGCAGCCGAGGATCACGTGCGCCTGCTCGGTCTCCTTGTGCTCCACCGCCGTACGCCCGACCCTGGTCTTCGCCGCCGGGGTGGCCGCACGCGGCGGCGCCGGCTCGGCCGCCGGGGTGTCCAGCGGGGTGCCGCGCAGCGCCTGGCGGACCAGCTTGACCACGGTCGCGTGGTCGAGGTTGCCGGCGGCGGAGATCACGATGTTCGGCGCGGTGTAGCGCTTCTTGTAGAAGGTCTGGATCTGCCGGCGGGTCATCGGGGAGATGGTCTCCTCGGTACCCGAGATCAGCCGGCCGAGCGGGTGGTCGCCGTAGATGGCGGTGGCGAACAGGTCGTGCACCTCGTCGCCGGGCTCGTCGTCGTGCATGGCGATCTCTTCGAGGATCACCCCGCGCTCGGTCTCCACGTCGGCCGGGTCGAGCACCGAGTCGGCGACCAGGTCGCACATCACGTCGATGGCCAGCGGCAGGTCCTGGTCGAGCACCCGCGCGTAGTAGCAGGTGTATTCCTTCGTCGTGAAGGCGTTCGTCTCGCCGCCCACCGCCTCGATCTCGGCCGAGATCTCCAGCGCGTTCCGCTTGTTCGTGCCCTTGAACAGCAGGTGTTCGAGGAAGTGCGAGACACCGGCGGAGGAGCCGGTCTCGTCCCGCGAGCCGACCGACACCCAGACGCCGAACGACACACTGCGTACGGTCGGGATCGCCTCGGTCAGGATGCGCAAACCGCTGGGCAGCACGGTACGACGTACGGTGCCGCCGAGTGGATCGGCGCTGAGCGTACGGGTCACCGCCCGAGCCGGCGCCCGGTGCGCACCCGTGGTCCGGCCCAGTCCCGGCCGAGTCAGGAGAAATGGTGGTTGCGTATCCCGCTTCAAGGAACCAGGACTCCTAGCTCGGTGGAGATGGACAGGCCGTGTCCCATCGACGTGATCGACAGGACACGGCCCGTTTGGTCAACCCTGTGGATCAGCTACGGCGGTCCCGGCGACGACGCTCGCCGCCGCCCTCACCGCCACCCTCGCCCTCACCACGGCTCGGGCCCCGGTCGCCCCGGTCCCGGTCGCCCCGGTCGCGCGGGCCACGGTCGCCGCCCCGGCTGGCCGGACGGTCGGCGCCGTCCGCCTCGGCCGGTGCCGCCTCGCCCTCGGGCCGCACCTTGTCCAGGTAGATCTTGCCGCGGGCGTCGATGTCAGCGATCGACACCTCGACCCGGTCGCCGACGTTCAGGAAGTCCTCGACCCGCTCGACCCGCTTGCCATCGCCGACCTTGGAGATGTGCAGCAGGCCGTCGCGGCCGGGCAGCAGCGAGACGAAGGCGCCGAACGGGGCGGTCTTCACCACGGTGCCGAGGAACTTGTCCCCGACCTTCGGCAGCGTCGGGTTGGCGATCGCGTTGATCCGCTCCACCGCGGCCTCGGCCGACGGGCCGTTGGTCGCGCCGACGTAGATCGTGCCGTCGTCCTCGATCGAGATCTCGGCGCCGGTCTCGTCCTGGATGGCGTTGATGGTCTGGCCCTTCGGCCCGATCACCATGCCGATCTTGTCGACCGGGATCCGCACCGTGGTCACCCGAGGTGCGTAGTCCGACATCGTGGCCGGGCCCTCGATCGCCGCCTGCATCACCCCGAGGATCGTGGTCCGGGCCTCGTGCGCCTGCTGCAGCGCGGCGGCCAGCACGTCCGACGGGATGCCGTCGAGCTTGGTGTCGAGCTGCAGCGCGGTGACGAAGTCCGGCGTACCGGCGACCTTGAAGTCCATGTCACCGAACGCGTCCTCGGCACCGAGGATGTCGGTCAGCGTCACGTACTGGGTCTTGCCGTCGACCTCGTCGGAGATCAGACCCATCGCGATGCCGGCGACCGGCGCCTTCAGCGGCACACCGGCACTCAGCAGCGCCAGGGTGGACGCGCAGACCGAACCCATGCTGGTGGAGCCGTTCGAGCCGAGCGCCTCGGAAACCTGCCGGATGGCGTACGGGAATTCCTCCCGAGCCGGCAGCACCGGGATGAGGGCCCGCTCGGCAAGCGCCCCGTGGCCGATCTCGCGGCGCTTCGGCGCACCGACCCGGCCGGTCTCACCGGTCGAGTACGGCGGGAAGTTGTAGTTGTGCATGTAGCGCTTGGACTTCTCCGGGGAGAGAGTGTCCAGCGCCTGCTCCATCCGGAGCATGTTGAGCGTGGTGACGCCGAGAATCTGCGTCTCGCCGCGCTCGAACAGCGCCGAGCCGTGCACCCGCGGGAGCACCTGGATCTCGGCGGTCAGCGGCCGGATGTCGCGCGGGCCACGGCCGTCGATCCGGACCTGGTCACGCAGCACCCGGGCACGCATCTCGGACTTGGTCAGCGACCGGAAGGCGGCACTGACCTCGCGCTCGCGTCCCTCGAAGTCGGTCGCGAGCTGCTCGCGTACCCGGTCCTTGATCAGGTCGAGGGCTTCCTCGCGCTCGGCCTTGCCGGCGATCCGCAGCGCCTCGGCGACGTCGCCGCGGGCGATGGCGGCGACCGCCTCGAACGTGTCGTCCTGGTAGTCCAGGAAGAGCGGGAACTCGGCCACCGGCTTCGCCGCGACCTCGGCCAGCGCGCTCTGCGCCCGGCACAGCTCACGGATGGCGGGCTTGGCGGCCTCCAGGCCACCGGCCACGATCTCCTCGGTCGGAGCGGTGGCACCGCCGGCGACCAGCGCCACGGTGTTCGCCGTCGCCTCGGCCTCGACCATCATGATCGCGACGTCGCCGTCCGGCAGCGTGCGGCCGGCCACGACCATGTCGAAGGTGGCCCGGGCCAGCTCCTCGTGGGTCGGGAAAGCCACCCACTGGCCGTCCACGTGCGCCATCCGGGTCGCACCGATCGGGCCGGAGAACGGCAGACCGGAGAGCTTGGTGGACATCGACGCGGCGTTGATCGCGACCACGTCGTACGGGTGCTGCGGGTCGAGCGCCAGCACGGTCTCGACAACCTGGACCTCGTTGCGCAGGCCCTTGACGAAGGACGGGCGCAGCGGCCGGTCGATCAGGCGGCAGGTGAGGATCGCGTCCTCGCTCGGGCGCCCCTCGCGGCGGAAGAACGAACCGGGAATCCGGCCCGCGGCGTACATCCGCTCCTCGACGTCGACGGTGAGCGGGAAGAAGTCGAACTGCTCCTTGGGCTGCTTGCCCGCGGTGGTCGTGGAGAGGACCACGGTCTCGCCGAGTTGGGCGATGACGGAGCCGGCGGCCTGGCGGGCCAGGCGGCCGGTGGAGAAGGTGATCTCGCGGGTGCCGAACGCACCGTTGTCGATCACGGCCTTGCTCTGCTCGGTGCCGAGATTGTTCTGCTCGGTCATGAGTGTGTTGCACTCCTTCGGTCGTGGGGCTCACGACCGCCCTCTGCGCCGGTGGGTTCCGGCGCGCGCCCGGTTGGCACAGGGGAACTGTCCGAACGGCCGGTCTTCGATCGAAGCGCCCGGGGTGCCGACTTGTGTCGGGCGCCCGGGGGCCACTACCGAGGACCGGTGCCGACCTGTTCCCGTTGGGTGGTCGCGCTGGCCCCTGTTATTCGTCGGTGACGGGTCGGGGGAGCGGTCGTCGCCGGGACGAACCCGACGTCGCGCCACTCCCCCGCTCAGTCACCTCCGCAGGCCGAGGCGCTCGATGAGCGTCCGGTAGCGGCTGATGTCCTTCTTCTGCATGTAGTTGAGCAGCCGGCGACGACGGCCGACCAGCAGCAGCAGACCACGACGGCTGTGGTGGTCGTGCTTGTGCACCTTGAGGTGCTCGGTGAGGTCGGCGATGCGCTTGGTGAGGACCGCGACCTGGACCTCCGGCGAACCGGTGTCGCCCTCGACGGTCGCGTATTCCTGCCGGATCTTGCTCTTGGCTTCCTGATCGAGCGCCATTTTCTCCCTGTTCTGGTGGGTTTCTGGTGAATACCTCGCACCCGCGGCGTCGTGCAGGCGCGCGAGGACCCTCGTCGGTGACCCGACGTCCCCGTCACATTACCAGCCCGTGGTACGTCAACCCCCTGAAGGGCCGGCCGCGCCGCTCAACCCAGCAGCTGACGGACCTGCGCCACGTCCTCGTTGATCTGCGCGACCAGTGGATCGATACCGTCGTACTGGCGGGTCTCGCGCAGCCGCGCGACGAAGTCGATCGCCAGCCGCTCCCCGTAGAGATCACCGGCGAAGTCGAGCACGTACGCCTCGACCCGACGCTCCCGGCCGTTGAAGGTCGGGTTGGTGCCGATCGACACCGCCGCCGGCCGTACCTCGGGCTCCTGGCCGGTCCGCCCGCCGTGCCGGACCAGCCGGGCGGCGTAGATCCCGTCCGCCGGCACCGCCGCGTAGCGGTGGCAGAGCAGGTTCGCGGTCGGGAAGCCGATCTCCCGCCCCCGCTGGTCGCCCCGGACCACCACGCCCTCCAGCCGGTGCGGCCGGCCGAGCGCCGCCGTGGCCGCGGCCACGTCGCCCGCCGCCACACAGGCCCGGATGTACGTCGAGGAGAAGACGGTCTCGTCCCGGGCGACCAGCGGCGCACCCTCCACCGCGAAGCCGAACGTACGGCCGAGCCGCTCCAGCAGCACCACGTCACCGGCGGCCCGGTGCCCGAAGCGGAAGTTCTCCCCGACCACCACCAGCGCCGCGTGCAGGTTCTCCACCAGCACGTTGTGCACGAACTCCTCGGCGGTCAGCCGGGAGAACTCGGGCGTGAACGGCACCACCCAGAGCACGTCGACACCGAGTTCCTCGATCAGCTCGGCCCGCCGGGTCGGCTCGGTCAGCACCGCCGGGTGGGTACCCGGCCGGACCACCTCGGACGGGTGCGGGTCGAACGTCACCACCACCGACTGCACGCCGAGTTCTCGGGCCCGCTTCGCCGCGTACCCGATGATCGCCTGGTGCCCCTGGTGCACCCCGTCGAAGACACCGATGGTCACCACCGACCGACCCCAGCCGCCCGGCACCCCGTCGTACCCCCGCCAACGCTGCATCCCGCGTCCCCTCCGCTTCAGTCCGTACCCGGCCGCCCGCGTCCCGCGCCCGGCACTCCGATCACCCCGCACCGCCCGGCACGCTGTCCGCCCCGCACCACCCGGCACGCTGTTCACCCCGCACCGCCCGGCACGCTGTTCACCCCGCACCGCCCGGCACGCTGTTCACCCCGCACCGCCCGGCACGCTGTTCACCCCGCACCGCCCGGCACGCTGTCCGCCCCGCGCCGCCGGCCGGTCCCACTCGTCCCGGTCAGGCCGGGTCCCGCTCGTCCCGGTCAGGCCGGGTCCCGCTTCTCCTGGTCAGGCCGGGGCCCGCTTCCCCTGGTCAGGCCGGGGCGAGCACGATTTCCGCCCGGGCCCGGCCGCCCCGCTCGCTGACGATAGCGATCAGACCGCCGGCCGGGTCGAACACGGCGTACGGGCCGTCGATGCCGGCCGGTTCCAGCGGACCACCGTGGGAGAGCACCTTCGCCTCGGCCGCGTCCGCCTGCCGGGAGGTGAAGAACCGCCGGGCCGCCGCCTCGACCGGCAGGTTCACCACGTCCTGCGGCTCCCGCTCGGCCAACTCGTCCAGGGTCACCGCCTCGGTCAGCTCGAAACCGCCGACGGCGGTACGCCGCAGCGCGGTCAGGTGCCCACCGACGCCGAGTGCCACACCGAGGTCCCGGGCGATCGCCCGGATGTACGTGCCGGACGAGCAGGTCACGTCGACGTCGAGATCCACCAGTTCCGGTGTCGGACGTCGGACGTCCAGGAGGTCGAGCCGCGAGACCGTCACCCGACGGGCCGCGAGCTGCACCGCCTCGCCGTCACGGACCCGCTTGTACGCCCGCTGCCCGTCGATCTTGATCGCACTCACCGCGCTCGGCACCTGGTCGATCTCACCGGTCAGCGGGAGCAGGCCGGCGCGGACCTGTTCGTCGGTGATCCCGCCCGCCGACGCCTGCGTCACCACATCGCCCTCGGCGTCGTCGGTGATCGTCGACTGACCGAGCCGGATCGTGGCGGTGTACCGCTTGCCCGCACCGATCACGTACGTCAGCAGCCGGGTCGCCCGTCCGACACCGATCACCAGCACCCCGGTCGCCATCGGGTCCAGGGTGCCGCCGTGCCCGACCCTCCGGGTCCGGGCGAAGCGACGGATCCGCGCCACCACGTCGTGCGACGTCATGCCGCTGGGTTTGTCCACCACGATCAGACCGTCGACGCTCACAACCGCCAAGCCTGCCAGACCCCCACCCCCCACCCCCCACCCCACCCCCACCCCACCCCCACCCCGCCCCCCCTGCCCCGCCCCACCCCAGAAGCCCGGCGATCTTGCACTTGTGGCTGTGCGTAAACCATCAGAAGCAACGCATTCTGGGCACCACAACTGCAAGATCGCCGGCCGGAGCGGGGCGGGAGCGGGGCGGGGCGGGAGCGGGGCGGAGCGGGGCGGAGCGGGGCGGAGCGGGGCGGAGCGGGGCGGAGCGGGGCGGAGCGGGGCGGGGCCGGAGCGGGGTGGGGCCGGAGCGGGGTGGGGGTGGGGGTCAGCGGGTGGCGCCGGCTACGGCCCAGGCGCCGCTGCGTAGCCGGAGTAGTAGGCCGGCCAGGCGTACCACCAGGAACAACGCGAGTCCGGCCCAGATACCGCCGAGGCCCAGGTCGAGGGCGTACGCGGCCCAGATCGCGGGCAGGAAGGCGCCGACCGCCGCGACGATGGTGAGGTCGCGCATGTAACGCAGGTCGCCCGCCCCGATCAGCACCCCGTCGAGGGCGAACACCACCCCGGCGATGGGTTGCATGCCGACGAACCACGGCCACGCGACCAGCGCCTGTTCGCGTACCTGCTGGTCGGCGCTGAACCAGGACGGCACCACCCCGGCACCCGCGGCGACCAGCAGCGCGAAGACGATCCCGCAGGCGCCGCCGACCAGGGCGAGCCGGCGGGCCAGCGCCCGCGCGCCGGCCACGTCGCCGGAGCCGAGCGCCGCGCCGATCAGCGACTGGGCGGCGATGGCCAACGCGTCCAACACCAACGCGGTGAAGAACCAGAGTTGCAGGGCGATCTGGTGGGCGGCGACCGACGCGGCGCCGAACCGGGCGGCGACGGCGGTCGCGGACAGGAAGCTGGCCTGGAAGGCGGCGCCGCGTACCAGCAGGTCGCGACTGAGCACGAGCTGGCCGACGATCATCGGCGGACGGGGGCGCAGCGACACCCGCTCGGCGACCAGCGCGCCGACGAAGAGGATGCCACCGAGGGTCTGTGCGGTGGCGTTGGCGACCGCACTGCCGACCAGGCCGAGTCCGGCCGGGTAGACCAGCAGCGGGCAGAGCGCCGCGGAGAGCAGGTTGGGACCGAGCACGAAGTACAGCGGGCGGCGGGTGTCCTGCACGCCGCGCAGCCAGCCGTTGCCGGCCGCGGCGAGCAGCAGGCCTGGCGCGCCGAGGGCAGCGATCCGCAGCCAGTCCGCGGCGGCGCCGGCCACCGCCGGGTCGTCGCCGGCCAGGGTCCGCGCGAGTGGTCCGGCCGCGATCTGGACCACGAGCAGAATGAGTACGCCGGCCGCGAGGGCAAGCCAGGACGCCTGTACGCCCTCCGCCACGGCGGCGGCGCGGTCACCGGCGCCGAAGCGACGGGCCGAGCGGCCGGTGGTGCCGTACGCGGCGACGGTGCCGAGCCAGACGACCAGGGTCATCACCGTGCCGGCGACCGCCAGCGCGGCGAGCGGCACCCGGCCGAGGTGTCCCACCACGGCGGTGTCCACCAGCACGTACAGCGGTTCGGCGGCGAGCACGACCAGGGCCGGTACGGCCAGCTGGGCGATCCGGCGCGAGGTGATCGGCGGCGGGTGCGGGCCGGCGGCGGTGGGGGTGCTCATCGCGCCTGATCCTGGCACGGCTCCCGTAAGGAGTGCAACGCCCGACCGGGACTTACTCAGTAGTGCGGACGCCGGAACGGCGGGCGGCCATCAGAGGCTGCGAGCGCCGGAATAGGCGCGGCCTTCAGGGGTGCGGGTACCGAAACAGGCAGGGCCATCAGAGGGTGCGAGGGCCGGAACAGGCGCGGACCTCAGGGGTGCGGGTACCGAAACAGGCGGGGGCCACCAGAGGGTGCGAGGGCCGGAACAGGCGCGGACCTCAGGGGTGCGGGTACCGAAACAGATGTGGCGCCCAGGGGTGCGGGTGCCGGAACGGGTAGGCGGCCGACGGCCGAGCGGGTTCGTCTCGGTCGTCAGCCGCGCACCGGTTGTGTCACTGGCGGGTGTCCATCGACGTCTGCAGCGCGCGACGGGCCTGCTCGCGAGCCTCGTCGGTGTTCTCCGGCTTGGTCTTCTTGGTGGCCATGGGGACGGCTCCTCTTTCCAGGGTTGCGCCGGCCGCACAAGGACGCGGCCGTTCGCGTACGGGTTCTGCTGATCGCCGCCGGCCCGCCCTCCGGGGTCGCCGGACGGGGTCGGTCAGGGCAGCGTGAGCCCGGGTCGGTTGACCCTGGAGGCGCCCGGCACCGGGTGTGGCACCGTGGCACGCATCACAAACCAAGCTATCGTTCAGGTCCACATTCTGTGCACCAATCCCGCGATACGGAACGGTACGGTGCTGTGACCTGCGGTGTCAGCGGGCGAAGAAGTGCCAGCCCAGCCACCACCAGAACCCGAACAGGCCGATTCGGCCCACCGGGACCGGGCCCACCTCGTACCGCATCACCTGGGCGCAGACGTCACCGAGAGTAGGGATCCGTGAGCCCTCCCGCCGGGCCGCCCACTCGACGACGGCGAACAGGACAAAGGCCAGCAGGAAGCCGCCGATCGCGAGCATCCGGGTCGCGCTCATCGGCGTACCAGCGCCCAGAAGGCCGCCAGCCAGCCGAAGTACACGGCCGACCGGGTCAGCTCGTCGGTCAGCAGCGGGTCGGCCAGGCGGGAGAAGGTCGGGAAGTCGTCACCGGAGCCGAGGGCGAAGGTCGCCCCCTCGAACACCCCGAAGACGGCAACCGGCAGCACCCACCAGATCGTGCCCGGACCCGGGCGGGCGGGCGGTGGGCGGCGGGGCACCCGGTTGCTGAGTCCGAGCCAGATCAGCGCTCCCCCGGTGCCCAGGGTGTAGAGGTTCGCGGACAGGGAGAACGACGGTAGCTGGCCGCCAACCAGCGACAGACAGGCGAGTACGGGGACCGAAACAAGGGGTTTGTCCCAGGGACGCGGCACATCGACGGCTATTTCCGAGGGCTGCTCCATCTTCCGATTGTGCCCGCGGTGCCGGAGTGCCGAAAGTGCATAATCCCTGGGCTATCCCCGATCTTCCGGCTCGGCCAGGACCCGTTCCAACTCGGCCCGGATCGCGCCGATCACCTCGGCCGGGCCGCCGCGACCGGTGAAACCCGCGGCCAGCCGGTGCCCGCCGCCGCCGAGCGCCACCGCGACCCGGCTGACGTCCAGCGCACCCTTGCTGCGCATCGACACCGCCCACTCGGCCGCGGCCACCTGCTTGAGTACGCAGGCCACGTCCGCCTCCGCGGTGCAGCGCACCGAGTCGATCAGGGCCTCCAGCACGTACGCCGGCTGTTGGTGTCGAGTCAGGTCGTCCAGGGTGGCGTAGGTCCAGACCAGCCCGTGCCCGGCCGCGGCGGACGGTTCGAGTTCGGCCCGGGTGAGCACGTCACCGTAGAGCCGGACGGCACCGAACGGCCGGGTGTCGAAGACCCGACGGGAGATCTCCTCCGGCCGGATGCCGGTGGCCAGCAGCCGGGCCGCCATCTCGTGCACCGCCGGGGTGGTCATCGCGAACCGGAACGAGCCGGTGTCGGTGGTCAGCGCGACGTAGAGGCACTCGGCGATCTCGCGGTCGAGCGGTACGTCCAACCGGTCGAGCAGGCCCTCCACCACCACCGAGGTGGCCGCCGCGTACGGGTCGACCAGGTGGATCCGGCCGAACCGGGTGTTCGAGGCGTGGTGGTCGAGCACCACCACCTCGCCGGCCCGGTCCAGCCGGTCGACGAGGTCGCCGATCCGGGACACGCTGGCGGCGTCGAAACAGAGCACCAGATCCGGGTCGGTCCAGGTATCGGTGGCCGGCACGAGCAGGTCGAGACCGGGCAGCGCGGCGAACGGCTCGGCGACGCCGGGCGGACCGGGGAAGGTCGCCTGGAGCTGCCGGAAACCCATCCGGCGCAGGCCGAGGGCGCAGCCGAGCATGCTGCCCAGCGCGTCACCGTCCGGGTTGACGTGACAGATCAGCAGCACCCGGGCGTCGGGCGAGAGGGCGCGTACCGCAGCCACCGCCGACGCCCAGTCAGTCTCGCTGGGACCGGCGTCGGCCGGCGAGTGTACGAGCGCCGAGCCGGCCGAGCCGGTCACCGCCGGTCACCGGCGTCGACCGCCGGATCGTCCGACTCGTCGGCGTCGGTGTCCTCGTCGTCGTCCTCATCCTCGTCGAGCTTGTACGGCTGCGCGTCACCGGCGTACGCGGCGTTGGCCGCCCGCCGCTGCACCTCCTCGTCCGCGCTGCGCGCCACCGCGATCAGGTCGTCGATGTGCTTGACCTGGTCCTGCACGTTGTCGAGGACAAAAGCCAGGGACGGCGAGTGGCGCAGCCCGAGCGCCTTGCCGACGGTGCTGCGCAGCAGGCCCTTGGCGCTCTCCAGCGCGGCGGCGGTGGAGGCCTGTTCGGTGGCGTCGCCGAGCACGGTGTAGAAGACCGTGGCTTCCCGAAGATCAGCGGTGATCCTGGCGTCGGTGATGGTGATCATGCCGAGGCGAGGATCTTTGATCTGCGTACGCACCACGGAAGCCACCAGCTCCCGGACACGCTCAGCGTGCCGGCGTACCTTGGCCGGGTCCGTCATTTCCGCACCTCCACGGCATCGCTACCTCCGGCGCGGGCCGGTGGTGCGGTGCACCACCGGCGGCCACCGGCCGACTTTTGAACACTACCTGCGAGCCACCGCGAGGCGCTCCCGGGCGGCGACCCGACGGCGGCACCCATCGGGGTGGTCCCCTCGGGTACGGCCGCACCGGCCCGCTCAGTCGTCCTCGCCGTGCAACCTCCTGCGCACCGACAACAGTTCGAGCTCCGGCCGACCGGCGACCAGCCGCTCACAGTTGTCGAGCACCTCGCCCACGTGACCCGCCTCGGCGGCCACCACGGCGACCGCGATCTGCGCCCGCCCGTGCAGGTCCTGGCCGCCCACCTCGGCGACCGAGACCTCGAACCGGCGCAGTGCCGCCACGACCGGGCGGACATAGGATCGCTTTTCTTTCAGTGACCGGGAATCGCCCGGCAGCAATACGTCGAAAACCGCGGTTCCAGTAAACATCGAGTGGACGATACCGCCCGGACACCCCGCATGATCAAGGGGTTTACGCCCGGGTGGGCGTAAACCCCTTGATCAGTTGGACCTATTCGTCAGGCGCGGGTCTTCTCCCGCATCTCGAAGGTCTCGATGATGTCGCCAACCTGGACGTTGTTGTAGTTGCCCAGGGTGAGACCGCACTCGAAGCCCTCGCGCACCTCGGTCGCGTCGTCCTTGAACCGCTTGAGCGAGCTGATCGTGAGGTTGTCCGCCACGACCGCCCCGTCGCGCAGCAGGCGGGCCTTGGCATTACGCCGGATGACCCCCGAGCGGACGATACAACCGGAGATGTTACCGATCTTGGAGGACCGGAACACGTCGCGGATCTCCGCGCTGCCGAGCTCGACCTCTTCGTACTCCGGCTTGAGCAGACCCTTGAGCGCCGCGTCGATCTCCTCGATGGCCTGGTAGATCACGGTGTAGTACCGGATCTCCACGCCCTCGCGGTCGGCGATCTCCCGGACCTTGTTCGAGGCCCGTACGTTGAAGCCGATGATCGTCGCCGCCTCGGCCGAAGCACTCGCCAGCATCACGTTGCTTTCCGTGATGGCACCGACGCCACGGTCGAGGATCTTGAGCTGAACCTCCTCGGGGATGTCCAGCTTGAACAGCGCGTCCTCCAGGGCCTCCACGGAACCGGAGACATCGCCCTTGAGGATGAGGTTGAGCGAGGTCTTCTCGCCCTCCTTGATCTGCTCCATGAGCGTCTCAAGAGTGGCCCGACCACGGGAGTTGGCGAAGCTCGCCGCCCGCCGCCGCGCCTGCCGCTGTTCGGCGATCTGCCGCACCGTACGGTCGTCGGCGGCGGCCAGGAACGTGTCCCCGGCGCTGGGCACCGCGGTCAGACCGAGCACCATCACCGGACGTGCCGGTCCGGCCTCGGCGACCTGGTTGCCGTTCTCGTCCAGCATCGCCCGGACACGTCCGTGCGCCCCACCGGCGACGATCGAGTCACCGGCCCGCAGGGTGCCCTTCTGGACCAGCACCGTCGCCACCGCACCGCGACCCTTGTCAAGGTGCGCCTCGACCGCGACACCCTGCGCCGGCCCGTCGATCGGAGCGGTCAGCTCCAGCGACGCGTCGGCGGTCAGCAGGATCGCCTCGAGCAGTTCGTCGATGCCGATGCCGGGCTTGGCCGCGACGTTGACGAACATGGTGTCGCCGCCGTACTCCTCGGCGACCAGGCCGTACTCGGTCAGCTGCTGGCGGACCTTGTCCGGGTTGGCCTCCGGCTTGTCGACCTTGTTCACCGCGACCACGATCGGCACGTCGGCCGCCTTGGCGTGGTTGAGCGCCTCGATCGTCTGCGGCATGACGCCGTCGTCGGCCGCGACCACCAGCACCACGATGTCGGTGACCTGGGCACCACGGGCACGCATGGCGGTGAACGCCTCGTGGCCCGGGGTGTCGATGAAGGTCAGTGCCCGCTCGTCGCCGTTGTGCGGAACCCACACCTGATAGGCACCGATGTGCTGGGTGATGCCACCGGCCTCGCCCGCGACCATGTTGGTCTTGCGGATCGCATCCAGCAGCTTGGTCTTACCGTGGTCGACGTGACCCATCACCGTCACCACCGGCGGGCGGGTGACCAGCCGGGCGACGTCAACCTCGGCGTCGAGGTCGATGTTGAACTGCGCCAGCAGGGCGCGGTCCTCGTCCTCGGGGCTGACGATCTGCACGTCGAAGCCGAGGTGCTCACCGAGGAGCAGCAGGGTCTCGTCCGAACAGGACTGGGTTGCCGTGACCATCTCGCCCAGGTTGAACATCTCCTGGACCAGCGAACCGGGGTTGGCGTTGATCCGGTCGGCGAAGTCCGACAGCGAGGCACCGCGCGACAGCCGTACGACCTGGCCCTGACCTCGGGGGGCACCCGAGCTCATGGTCGGCGCGGACAGGTTGTCGAACTCTTGTCTGCGCTGCTTCTTCGACTTGCGACCGCGGGTCGGCTTGCCACCCGGACGCCCGAAGGCACCCGCGGCGCCGCCGCCACGGCCACGACCGCCGCCACCCGGACGACCGCCACCGGCGCCCGCACCGGCCGGCGCACCGCCACCGGGACCACCGCGGTAACCGCCACCACCGGGGGCGCCACCGCCGCCACCGGGACGGAAGCCGCCACCGGCACCGCCGCCACCACCGGGACGGAAGCCACCGCCACCGCCACCGCCGCCACCGGGACCGCCACGGAAGCCGCCACCGGCACCGCCGCCGCCACCGGGACGACCAGCACCGCCGCCGGGACCGCCCGGACGGCCGGGGCCGCCAGCGGGACGACCGGGACGCTGGGTCGGCATCGAGGCCGGGCTCGGCCGAGGCGGCATGGACGCCGGGCTCGGGCGAGGCGGCATCGACGCCGGGTTGGGCCGGGGTCCGCCGGAAGCGGCGGGACGCTGACCACCCGGGGTGATACCGAACGGGTTGTTGCCACCGCTACGTGCCGGCGGACGACCGCCGGGGCCGGGCCGACCCGGTGCCGGAGCACCCGGGTTCGCCGGCCGGGCGGCCGGTGAGCCCGGACGCGGCGGAACGGCGTTCGGACCCGGACGCGGCCGGGTCTGTGCGCCACCGTCGGCCGGCGGTTCCCGGCGTACGGTGTCGCGCTGCTGCTGACGGGCGGCCTGGGCGGCCTTGACCGCCGCCTCCTGCTCCGCCTTCAGGGCCGAGGCGCGCGCCTCGGCGGCCGCCACCTCGATGTCGTGCGCGCTCGCCGGCTTGGCGGTCGGCGCGGCTGCGGCCGGCTGCGGCGGACCCGGAACCGGGCCCTTCGGCCGGACCGGAGGCGCCGTGGGCCGCCGGGGCGGCATGGGCTTGGCGGACACCCGAGGCTCGCCCGGGGTGGTTGCCCCGGGGGTCGCCGACGGAGCCGCCGGAGGGGCTGGGGTCGTCGGCGCGGCGGGGGCCGCGGGGTTCGACGACGCGACGAACGCGCCGCGCAACCGGCGGGCGACTGGCGCCTCGACAGTGCTCGACGCGGACTTGACGAACTCGCCCATTTCTTTCAGCTTGGCGAGAACGGTCTTACTTTCGACCCCGAGCTCTTTTGCCAGCTCGTGAACGCGGGCCTTGCCTGCCACTGCACTCCTCACTCCGAGGTCGTGCGGGCAGCACCCGCAACAACCTCACTCGTGCACTTGAAGCCTGGTCATTTCTGGGACTTCATCGTGTGCTCATGTCGGTCGTCCTACCTTGCTTGCGACCCTCGCCCGGCCGGATGGCCGGACGTAGTGGTTGACGCATCAATGTGCTCGGCCAGCACCCCGGTATCTGGAACACCGGGGATACGCAGCGCCCGCCCGAAGGCACGGCGCCGCTGTGCCAGCGCGAAGCAAGCCGAGTCAAAGTGCAGATGCGCCCCCCGACCCGGCAGTCTGCGGGCCGGATCAGGTCGGAGATTGTAGCCAACCCCGTCGCCGACCGCGACAATCCGCAGCAGATCGACAGCCGAAGCGCGTTGCCGACAACCCACACAGGTGCGCACCGGCCACACGCGTCGTACCACTGGGAAAGTCTACCCCTACCCGGCCGAGATCGCTCCGCCCGGCTCCGTCACGTGATCGGCGGACCCCCGCGCACCGGTCGGCGCGGAGCTTGCCGCCTGCTCGTTGTCCGGCCGGATATCGATCCGCCAACCGGTCAACCGGGCCGCCAGCCGGGCGTTCTGACCCTCCCGGCCGATCGCCAGCGAGAGCTGGAAGTCCGGCACGGTGACCCGGGCGGCCCGGGTGGCCAGGTCGACCACCTCGACCCGCAGCGCCTTGGCCGGCGACAACGCGTTGCCGACGAAGTTGGCCGGATCGTCGGACCAGTCGATGATGTCGATCTTCTCGCCGTGCAGCTCGCTCATCACGGCGCGGACCCGCTGGCCCATCGGCCCGATGCAGGCGCCCTTGGCGTTCACGCCCGGCACCGCCGACCGGACCGCGATCTTCGTACGGTGACCTGCCTCACGTGCGATGGCCGCGATCTCCACCGTGCCGTCGGCGATCTCCGGCACCTCCAGCGCGAAGAGCTTCTTCACCAGGTTGGGATGCGAACGGGACAGGGTGATCTGCGGTCCCCGGAAGCCCTTGGCCACGTGCACCACCACGCACCGGATCCGCTGGCCGTGCCCGTAGATCTCCCCCGGCACCTGCTCGGGCGCGGGCAGTACGGCCTCCAGCTTGCCCAGGTCGACGCTGACGATGCCCTTCTCGGCCCGTCCCTCGTGCGCCTGCACCACGCCGGTGACCAGATCGCCCTCGCGGCCCACGTACTCGCCGAAGTGCACCTCGTCGGTCGCCTCCCGCAGCCGCTGGAGGATCACCTGCTTGGCGGTCATCGCCGCGATCCGGCCGAAGTCGTGCGGGGTGTCGTCCCACTCCCGGCCGACCACACCCTCGTCGTCGACCTCCTGGGCGTAGACCAGGGCGGCCCCGGTCTTACGGTCGATCTCCACCCGGGCGTGTGTCTCCGAGCCCTCGGTATGCCGGTAAGCGGTCAGCAACGCGGTCTCGATCGCCGCGAGGATCGTGTCGAACGGAATCTCCCGCTCGCGCTCCAGGGCGCGCAGTGCCGCGAGGTCGATGTTCACCTCTCCTCGCCCTCCACATCTTCGTCGTCAGTGTCGTCGATATCGGGCAGGTCGTCGTCGTGCATGTCGGACTCGTCGTCGTCGATCTCCGCCAGGTCGGAGTCCGCCACCTCGTCGAGCCGGCTGAACTCCACCTGCACCCGACCGGGGCCGAGATCCGCGTAGGCCCACTCCCCGGACGTCCCGTCCAGGTCGAACCGCACCCGCTCGTCGTCGGCGGCGATCACCCGTCCGGTGACCTGCCGCTCGCCGGGGGCCGGATCCGCCGTACGCTGCTCCGGCGCGGACCGGCCGGCACCCTTCGTGGTGACCTTGACCAGTCGGCCGACGTTACGCCGCCAGTGCCGGGGCAGGGTCAGCGGGCGGTCCACGCCCGGCGAACTGACCTCGAGCTGGTATTCCCCGGCGATCAGGTCCCCGCCGGTCTCCTCGGCCAGGTCGAGCGCGGCCGAGATGGCGCGGGACACGTCGGCCACCGCGTCGAGGTTGATGCCGCCGTCGCCGTCCACGATGATCCGGACCACGTGCCGGCGGCCGGCGCGGGAAACCGAGATGTCCTCCAGGTCGTAGCCCTGCGCGATCACCACCGGCTCGATCACCGCCCGTAGTTGGGCCCGACGAGCCGTAAGATCACCCCGAGGGCGCTCCACGGAGCGCCGCTCACCAGCCCGCGGTCCAGCCGTCGACCGGCTGGTAGCGCGGCCACGCTGCGTCATATCCGCACCCCTTTCCGAATCGTCGGCGGCCCGTGCGGGCAGCCATGCCAGTTCGCCACCGGGCCCAGACGCGCCCGGCGGCTGCGCAGAGCGTAACGCGCGGGCCGACCGGCGAGCCGGGCGGCGCACCGGCAGAGCGTTACGCCCGGTGCCGGCCTTGTGGCCGGGGTCCGCGACGCATGGTGTTGACTTGCCCGGTGCGGACCGCGGAGACCAACCAGAACCATCGCGTACGGGGGCGGTCCCGGCGCGACCTGATCCGGGCGGCCGGCCTGGTGGCGTTGACCGCCGGAGCGGGGTCACTGACCGGCTGCGGCCTGTTCGGCGACGAGCAGGTGCCGCCGCCGCCCGACCCGCTCGCTCCCCTGGTGACCAACACGCTCGATCTCGCCGCGCGGTACGACTCCGCCGTGGCGGCCTTCCCCGAACTCGCAGACCGGCTGGGACCGGTGGCACAGGCGCACCGGGCGCACGCCGCCGAACTTGCCCGGGTGACCGGCACCGCCCTGCCCAGCGGCAGCCCCACGGCCGGCGCCTCGGCGGGCGCGGCGACGCCGGCCGCCGACTCGAAGAGCGCCCTGGCGATGTTGCGGGCGGCCGAGACCGAGGGCCGGGAGACCATGGCCAAGGCCTGCACCGAGGCGCCGGCCGACCGGGCGGTCCTGCTCGGCACCATCGCCGCGGCCCGGGCCACCCACCTGGAGGTGCTGCGGTGAGTCGAGCGGGTGATGCCGCGGTGGCCCGGGTAGCAGCCGCGCGGGCCGGCGGGCCGGCGATCGACCGAACGGGAAGCGAGCGGATGAGCGGGCCAGCGATGGACCGGGCGGGGGTGGACGGATGAGCGGGCCACTGGACGCGGCACTCGCCGCCGAATACGCGGCGATTTTCGCGTACGGGCCGATCGGGGTGCGACTCACCGGGGCCGCGGCCACCGACGCACGGGCCGCCGAGGCCGCTCACCGGACCCGGCGGGACGCGCTGGTGCTGCTGTTGACCGCCGGTGGGGGTACCGCTCCGGCGGCGGCGGCCAGCTACGAGCTGCCGTACCCGGTGACCGATCCGGCGTCCGCGCTGCGGCTGGCGGTCGAGGTCGAGGAACGTACCGGAGCGGTCTGGCGGGCGGCGCTCGCCACCACCACCGGTGTGGAGCGCGGGCGGGCGCTGGACGCGCTGACCGACTGTGCCGTACGGGCGACCCGGTGGCGGCGCACCGCCGGCATCTCCCCCGCCACGGTGGCGTTTCCCGGTCGTCCGACCTGACGTACCGCCCGGGATCGGCGGCCACCGGAGCACGGGGACCGGGCCGGAGCCGGCGGGCCGGGTGGCGGTGAGCACACCGGGGTGGCGGTCACCCGTGAGCGGCGCGTCGTCGAGTTGCCAGCGGGATACCCGGTATACATACTCGGTAGCCGTGTCCATCCGCTACGGCCTGCTCGCCCTGCTCGAACGCGGGCCGATGTACGGCTACCAGCTCCGATCCGCCTTCGAGGAGACGATCGGGGCCACCTGGCCGCTCAACATCGGGCAGGTCTACACCACCCTCGGCCGCCTCGTCCGGGACGAGTTGGTCGAATCGTTGCCGGAACACGACGCCGGCCAGCGGCCGTACCGGATCACCGAGGCCGGACGGGCGGAACTGGCCGGGTGGTTCGGCACGGCGCTGCCCCGTACCGACCGGCCCCGGGACGAGTTGACGATCAAGCTGGCGCTGGCGCTGGCCACACCGGGCGTCGACATCGACACGGTGGTGGACACCCAGCGGGCGGCCAGCAGGCGGGCGTTGCAGGAGTTCGTCCGGCGCAAGATCCGCGACACCCGGGCGGACAACGTGTCCGGGCGGCTGGTGCTGGACGCGATGATCTTCCAGACCGAGGCGGAGATCCGCTGGCTGGACCACTGCCTGGAGACCCTGGGCCGAGCCGCTACGCAGCCGGCCGCCGAGCAGCCCGTCGCCGAACAGCCGTAGCCGACCCCGACGCGGGCTTTTCTTTTTCCCGGAAACCGACACACTGTGTCGATGTCCGCACTCGGTACGCTCGTGCGCCGGTTCAGCCACCGACGCTGGTTCGCCCGGACGGTCCGGTTCGTCGTACCGGCCGACCGGCTGATCGGTCGCCTGACCAGGGGACGGGTGGTGGCGCTCGGCATCGCCCCGTCGCTGATCATCACGACCACCGGTCGCCGCTCGGGGCAGCCCCGCAGCAACCCCCTGCTGTTCGTACGCGACGGCGACGCGTACGTGGTGATCGCCTCGAACTGGGGCCAGACCCAGCACCCCGCCTGGTCGCTGAACCTGCTCGCCGACCCGACCGCCACGATCACCCTCGACGGTGCCCGGCGCCCGGTCCGGGCCGCCATGGCGCAGGGCGCGGAACGGGAACGGCTGTGGCAGTTGTTGCGCAACGAATGGCCGGCGTACGAAACCTACGTGGAGCGGGCCGGCGGACGGGACATCCGGATCTTCCGGCTCACCCCGGACGGCCCCGCCACCGCCGCGTAGACAACGCCGGGCCGCCCGATCCGCGGCCCTGAGCCCGGCCGGTCCGGGCTCAGCCGAGTGGACCGCCGATACCGATCAGCCGGCCCACCAGGTACGTCACCACGGCCGCGGCCACACCCAGCAGCAGTTGCCGGGTGCCGCTCATCCACCAGGGTCGGCTGGTGAACCGGGCGACCAGCGCACCGGCCACGAACAGGCCCAGCGCGCCGACGCCGAGCGCCAGCCAGAGGTTGGTGAAGCCGAGCAGGTAGGTCAGCAGCGGAACCAGGGCGCCGATGGAGAAGCAGACCGTCGACAGGATCGCCGCGGTCCACGGGCTCGGCTGCTCGTCCGGATCGACCCCCAGTTCCTCGCGTACGTGCACCCGCAGCGCCTCTTCGGGATTGCTCCGCAGGGCCAGGGCGACCTGTTCCGCGAGGTGGCGGGGCAGCCCGCGCTGCACCCAGGCGTCGGCCAGCTCCTGTGCCTCGGCCTCCGGGTGCCGCTCCAACTCGCGGCGCTCCTTGGCCACCTCGGCGGCCAACTGCTCGTTCTGCGAGCGGACGCTGGTGTACTCGCCGAGGCCCATCGAGATCGCTCCGGCGACGAGGCCGGCGACACCGGTCAGCACGATGGTGTGCGGCGCGATGCCGCCCCCGCCGACGCCGGCGATCAACGCGATGTTGGTGACCAGCCCGTCCATCGCGCCGAAGACGGCGGGGCGCAGCCAGCCACCGGAGACGTCGGCGTGGTGGTCCTCACGCAGTGCCGCAGGGGTTTCGGTCATGGCAGGGTGAGGATCTCGTGACCGTCCTCGGTCACCACGATCGTGTGCTCGAACTGGGCGGTCCACCGCCGGTCCTTGGTCACCACGGTCCAACCGTCGGCCCACATGTCGTACTCGTGGGTGCCGAGGGTGATCATCGGCTCGATGGTGAAGGTCATTCCCGGTTCCATCACGTCGGTGGGTCGGGGGCTGTCGTAGTGCGGCACGTAGAGCCCGCTGTGGAAGGTCTCGCCGATGCCGTGCCCGGTGAAGTCGCGCACCACCCCGTATCCGAAACGGCGGGCGTACGACTCGATCACCCGGCCGATCACGTTGATCTGCCGACCCGGGGCGACCGCCCGGATGCCCCGCATCATCGCCTCGTGGGTCCGCTCCACCAGCAGCCGGTTCGGCTCGGCGACCTCGCCGACGCAGAACGTGGCATCGGTGTCGCCGTGCACCCCGTCGACGTACGCGGTGACGTCGACGTTGATGATGTCGCCGTCCTCCAGCACCGTGGTGTCCGGGATGCCGTGGCAGATGACCTCGTTCAGGCTGGTGCAGCACGACTTGGGGAAGCCCCGGTAGCCCAGCGTCGACGGGTACGCACCCTGGTCGACGAGGAACTCGTGCACCACCCGGTCGATCTCGTCCGTGGTGACCCCCGGCTTGCAGTGCTCACCGGCAAGCTGCGTGGCTTGCGCGGCGATCCGCCCGGCGACCCGCATCTTCTCGATCGTCTCGGCCGTCTGCACATGCGACCCGCGCCACTGGGCGGGCTGCTTCTTGCCGACGTACTCCGGTCGGGCGATCTGGGGCGGCACCGGCCGCCACGGGGACAGCGTGCCTGGGGTGAGTGGTGCACGGACGTTCATGCATTCAGCCTATCGCCGGGGGTGCACGCGCTCACCGCGCCGTGACTCCCACCACGACGGGTCCGCGTACGGCGGCGAGCCCGCCCGCCGGCCGGACCGGTCGGGCCCGGATCAGGACGACAAGCGCCGCCAGAAGGTCACCTCGGTGCCCTCGCTGGTACGGCTCACCCGCAGCTCGCCGAGGGCCCTGATCAGCTCCAGCCCCCGGCCCCGGAACCCCGGATCGTGCGCCTCCCGCCACTGGCCGCTGTCCCGTACGGTCGCCACCACCGTGCCGTCGGCGACGGTCACCTCGACGGTGATGGTCCGGTCGGCCGGCGCCACCGGGTGCTCGATCGCGTTCGCCGCCGCCTCGGAGACCGCGACGACAAGATCGAAAAGATCCTCCTCGCCGACCTGGTGGTCGGTCAGGAACTCCAGCAGCCGCTGGCGTAGGGCACTCAACTTGGTCGGGTCCGCCGGCAGGCGCAGCGCGAACCGGTTCGGGGCGGTCTCCGCGAGCGCCAGGATCGCCACCCCGTCCGCCCGTGGCCGACGCGGTGCCTGGACGAAACGCACCTGGATCAGCTCCTCTATCTGCTCTTCGGCCGGCTCGACCGGGATCGCCGCCACCGGCCGGGGCGAGTCCCACACCGGGCGGAACGGGAAGATCACGTCAGCCGGGGGTTCGATCCGGGTGGGTGCCCGCGCGGGGACCGCGCTGTAGAACAGCAGCCGGGCCCCCGGCGCCAACCGGGACTCGATCGTGTCGTACCGGGCATCGGTGCGGGCCCCGATCGGCGGGCCGAGCGGTCGCCGGTGCAGCAGGTCGATCTGGCCCTCGGGGCCGAGGCAGACCGGTGACGGGTGGCCTGCGCTGGCGTAGCAGAGCCGGCCGGTGTGCGGGTCGAACTCGAGGCAAACCACTATCGCGTACGACCCGCGCAGCGCGTTGCCGAACTGCCGGTTGAGCTGGGTCAGGGCGGTCCCGGGTGCGACCCCGGCGAGCAGTTCCGCCAGCAGTGCGGTACGCAGTTGCCCCATCGCCGCCACCGCCGGCACACCGGTGTCGAGTACGTCACCGACCACCAGCACCAGGTGGCCGTCGACGCTCGTGATCACGTCGTACCAGTCGGCGCCGCCCGTACGGTCGGTGCCGAACGTGGTGGTGCCGGGGTCGGCACCGACGGGGAGTTGGCGTGTCCCGTGCACCGGACCGGCCCGATGTAGGCCGTCGTCTCCTGCCGGGCCCGCGCTCATCTCGCCTCCTGCTCCCACCGGTGTGGAGGGCCTTGCGCTCCCTCACCGTGTCCGCCCAGTACCCGATGGGACCAGCGCCGTAACGCTTTGATCATGGCCAGTTGGGCAGTGTGGTGGGCACGACACCCACGGTGACCACGGCGGGAGCGATTCGGGCGCGATCAGGAGGGGATCGGCGGCGGTAGTTGGATTCGATAATCGGATTGCCCCGACACCCCGCCCGGCCGCATGCTCGTTGTCATGCCGATGCGCGAGGACCGACGAGTGCGCCGCGGGTGCGCCGGGTCACCAGCCGCGGCGGGAGCCGGACTGGCGCGCTGAGCCACTCCGGGCACCACAGATCTCCCGGAGACCCGGACACGGGTCTCCGACCGGGCCGGATCACACCGGCCCAGAGCCGGGCCCTCGGACGGCCCGGCGTACGCGACGGCGCGGGACGCGGTCACCTCTCTCACCCGTACGGCAACCCGCCGTGCCAACGCCCGTCCCGCGCCGTCGCACCCACACCGAGCCATGACAACCGACAATTCGCGTCCGGCGGGTGTCAGGGCCCAGACCGGCGATCGGCGCTCAGACCACGGCCAGGCCGACCACCCAGGTCAGCGCGATGGCGAGGGCGACGCTCAGCTCGACCAGCATGGCCAGGCCGAACGCCTTGAGCGCGTCCTTCGTCGACGGCCAGGCCAGCCGGTTCTCGCCCAACCGGAGCCGCTCGGCCAGCCAGACCCCGAGCACGAAGCCGAGGACCAGGCCCACCACCGGCACCACGAAGAAGCCCACCAGCCCGAGCACGCCGCCGGCCAGCAGCGTGCTGTTCGGCACCCCGGTCCGCTTCAGGTTCCGGCCCGGCCAGGCGTACTTGATGATCGTGCCGACCACGGTGAGCGCGGTGGCGATGCCGAGCACCACCCACCGGCCCCAGCCAGCGTCGGCGAAGATCGCCCAGATCAGTACGCCGCCCCAGCAGAGCGGCAGTGCCGGCAGCACAGGCATGAGTACGCCGATGATGCCGGCCAGGATGGCCAGTCCAGCCAGGACAGTGACCAGGGAATCGGTGTCCGTCAGATCCACCCGGTCAGCCTGCCCTACCGGAGCCGGATTCGCGTAGTCGTGCGGTTATCTCGTCCGCCGCGACCGGTGCCCCGAAGTACAGGCCCTGCCCGGTGTCGCAGGTCAGCGCCCGCAGCCGGTCGGCCTGCCCGGAGGTCTCCACCGCCTCGGCGGTCACCGACAGGCCCAGCGCGTGCGCCAACCGGACCAACGCGTCCACGATCCGCTCGTCGACCAGGGCGAGCGGGTCGCCGGTCCGGATCCCCTCGACGAACGGGGCGGCGAGCTTCAGCGTGTGGAACGGCAACCGCCGCAGGTACGCCAGGTTCGAGTAACCGGTGCCGAAGTCGTCGATGGCCAGCCGTACGCCGAGCGCGGCGAGCCGGCGCAGCGAACGTACCGGCTCGCCGGAGGTGGCCATCAGCGCGCTCTCGGTGATCTCCAGTTGCAGCAGTTCGGCCGGGAAGCCGGTCTCGGCGAGCACGTCGGCCACCATGTCGACCACACCGGGGTCGTTCACCTGCCGCACGGCCAGGTTGACGCTGACCACGAGCCGGGAGTCGGGGAACTCCCGCCGCCAGCGGCTGCCGTACGCGCACGCCTGGTGCAGCACCCAGCGGCCGAGCCGGACGATCAGCCCGGTCTCCTCGGCCAGCCCGATGAACTGGTCCGGGCCGAGCAGCCCCAGCTCCGGATGCCGCCACCGGACCAGCGCCTCGACCGCCCGGGTCGATCCGTCGGCCAGCGCCACGATCGGCTGGTAGTCCACGGTGAACTCGCCCCGCTCGAGCGCCGCCGGCAGCACCGCGGCGAGGCCCGCGCGGGTGTTGTCCCGGGCACCGCGCTCGGGGTCGTAGACCGCCCAGCGTCCGCGCCCGTCCGCCTTGGCCCAGTAGAGGGTGGCGTCCGCGGCCTTCATCAGCTCGGCCGGGCGGGTCCCGGCGAGCGGGCCCTCGACCAGGCCGATGCTGGCCGACACCTCGAGCTGCTGGTCGCCGACCTGCACCGGGCGGGCGACGGTGGCCAGCGCCACCTCCGCCACGTCGATCACCTCCTGCGGGCCGCCGCTGCCGTCGACCAGGATGACGAACTCGTCGCCGCCCATCCGGGCCACCAGGTGGCCCCGGCCGGAGACGGAGTCGGCGAGCCGCCGGGCGACCACCACCAGCAGCCGGTCACCGAGGTCGTGCCCGAGGCTGTCGTTGATCGCCTTGAAGCCGTCGAGGTCGAGGAAGCAGAGGCCGACCCGGTCGGCCGGTTCGCCGTCGGCGAAGACCGCCGCCAGCCGGTCGAAGAAGAGGGTACGGTTCGGCAGCCCGGTCAGCGGGTCGTGCAGCGCCTGGAAGCGCAGCCGCTGCTGCAACTCGTACCGTTCGGTTATGTCCTCGGCCATGGCCACGATGAACCTCGGCCGGCCGTCGTCGTGCCGGATCAGGGAGAGCGCCAGGTCGGTACGGACGACGTCGCCGTCCTTGCGGTAGTAGCGCTTCTCCACCCGGGCGGTTTCCCGCTTGCCCTCGACCAGGTCCCGGTAGAGCTCGGCCAGCGGCTCCGCGTCCTCCGGGTGGCACAGCGAGGTCACGTCGGTGTCGCGCAGTTCGGCGACGGAGTAGCCCAGCATCTCAGCGAACGCCTGGTTGACGTCCATGATCCGGCCGCCGGTGTCGGCGATGCCGATGCCCAGCGCCGCCCCGGTGAAGACGGCCCGGAACCGCGCCTCGCTGTCCCGCAGTGCCTGTTCGGTCTCGTCCCGGGCCTGCCAGGCCGAACGGCTGATCCGCTCCTGCTGGCTGAACGTCAGCTCGCGCAACGCCCGCGCGAAGCCGGCCGCCAGACCGCCCTGCAACTGCGTGACCCGGTGCCGTACGCCCGGGGAATCGGGGCGTTCGGGGAGCACCGCGGCGGCGAAGCCGTTGCCGAGCGCGCGTACCGACCAGTCGAGCATGGCGGGGGCGGTCAGGTGTGCCCCGACCAGGGCCCGACCGACGTCGTCCGCCGGTTCGGCGCTGAACGGCTCGGCGAGCAACGCCTGCGCGAGCCGTACGCTGTGCACGGTCAGCAGGCGTTCGGTCTCCGCCGCACTCATCGGTACGAAGCCGAGCCGGGCGACGGCACCGGCCCACTGCTGTGCGTACCGGTGCACACCCGCGCGGCTGAACTCCTCACCGCCGGCCGGTGGAACGGGGGCCGGCACGGCTAGCCGCCGAGGTGGTCGGGTGGGGCGATCTGGTGCCCGGCACCGCCGCCCGCCGGCCCGCTGTCCACAGTGGAGGTGTTGGCCTCCCGGCGATGTTCGTCAGGCCGTTGCATCGTCCGCCTCAGCTCGTACCGCCGGTCGTCGACCGGCTCGGTGAGCCATCGAGCATACGCGCGGTCCGCGACCCCGTGGCTCCGCCGCGGGGTCGTCACGATCCCGACGATCGGAGCCGGGACGACGACCCCGGGACCGTCGCCCTAGTCGACGGATTCCAGCATCAGCGCGATGCCCTGGCCGACCCCGATGCACATGGTGCACAGCGCGCGCCGCGCCCCACGGTGGCCCAGTTCCAGCGCCGCGGTCAGCGCCAGCCGGGCACCGCTGGCGCCGAGCGGGTGCCCGAGCGCGATCGCGCCGCCGTTCGGATTCACGTGCTCGGCGTCCTCCGGCAGTCCCAGCTCACGCAGGACGGCGACCGCCTGCGCGGCGAACGCCTCGTTCAGCTCCACCAGGTCGACGTCGCCGATGCCGATGGCGAGGCGGTCGAGCAGACGCCTGGTGGCCGGGACCGGGCCCATGCCCATCACCCGTGGCGGCACCCCGGCGGCGGCCGACCCGGTGATCCGGGCCAGCGGCGTGAGGTCGTAGCGGCGTACCGCGTCGGCGCTGGCGACGAGCACCGCGGCGGCGCCGTCGTTGACCCCGGAGGAGTTGCCGGCGGTCACGGTGCCACCGTCGCGGAACGGCGTGGGCAGTGCGGCCAGCCGTTCCAGCGAGGTCTCCCTCGGGTGCTCGTCGAGGTCCACCAGCCGGGTCTCCCGCCGGCCGGCGGGTACCTCGATCGGCACGATCTCCTCGGCGAGCCGGCCGCTGGCCTGTGCGCGGGCCGCCCGCTGCTGGGAGCGGAACGCGAACGCGTCCTGCGCGGCCCGGTCGACACCGTACTCGGCGGCCACGTTCTCCGCGGTCTCCGGCATGGCGTCGGTGCCCCAGCCACGTTCCATCAGCGGGTTGACGAACCGCCAGCCGAGCGTGGTGTCGTAGATCTCCGCCGCGCGGGAGAAGGGTGTGGTCGCCTTCGGCATGACGAACGGGGCCCGGCTCATGCTCTCCACCCCGCCGGCCACCATCAGGTCGGCCTCACCGGCGATGACGGCGCGGGCGGCGATGCCGACCGCGTCCAGGCCCGAACCGCACAACCGGTTCACGGTGGTCCCCGGCACGGCCTCGGGCAACCCGGCCAGCAGGGTCGCCATCCGGGCCACGTTGCGGTTGTCCTCACCGGCCTGGTTGGCGCAGCCCAGCACCACGTCGTCCACCGCCGCCCAGTCGACTGTCCGGTGGCGGGCCACCAGCTCCCGGATCACGTGCGCCGCGAGGTCGTCCGGACGTACGCCGGCCAGTGCGCCGGCGTACCGGCCGATCGGGGTACGGACGCCGGAGACGAGGTATGCCGCTGTCACGCCGGGCAGCATAACCAGTCGAGATCAAGTACCGCCCCGCCGGCCGCCGCTCCCCGGTCCGGGGCGGCGACCAGGTACGTCGGGCAGACCCGACCGGCATCGTGAGCCCGAGCGGGCAAGATAGTTTGTCCCCATGCGCCGGACCCTGGTCGCTCGCGGCGCCGCCGCCAGCCTGCTGACCGGAGTGGTCGTCGTGACCCTCGCCGTGGTCGCCGGTCCGACCTCCCCCATCACCGGGTACGTCAGCGAAGCCGGCGTCGGCACCAGCGGGTACGCGACCGCGTACCAGGTCGGGATCTTCGCGGTGGCGGTCGGCCTGCTCCTGCTCGCCGCGGCCCTGCCCCCGACGCTGCGTACGGCTGCCTTCCTGCTCGCCGTCGGCGCCGCCGGCACCGGGTTGTCCGCCTCGGTTCCCTGCACCGCCGGCTGTCCGCTGCCGCCGTTCGAGCCGACCACCACGACCGACCTGGTGCACGGCAGCGGCAGCATCCTCGCGGTCGCCTGCGTCGTCTTCGCCATGCTGGCGATCGCCTGGTCGGGCACGGGTGTTCGGGTGCTGCGCCGGCTCGGACTGGTCGGCGCCACGATGGCACTGCCGCTGTCGGTGACGATCGGCCTGGCCATGCTCACCGTCGGCCGGGGACCGCTGATCGGGGCGGTCGAACGGACGCTGCTGCTCGTCATCGCGCTCTGGGCGATCGCCAGTGCATTGACAGCGGGCTTTGCACAGGGTGATATGTCATCCACGGGTCCGGCCGGCTCCGCCGTCCGGCACCCGGGCCGGCGCTGACCGGCCGACCCTGACCGGCCGGTCCCGCCCCACGGGACCGGTGGTCGCCGCATGATCGTGCCGGCGCCCTCGCCGGCCGAGAGGATCGCCGATGACCGCCCGTCGCAGCGCCCCCGAGGTCGACCCCGATGCCGTACCGGCGGCTTCACCGAGCGCCCTGTTCACTCCGCTGCGGCTGCGCTCGGTGACCCTGCCCAACCGGGTGGCGATGGCACCGATGTGCCAGTACTCGGCCGGCCCGGACGGTCTGCCCACCGACTGGCACCGGATCCACCTCGGTGCCCGCGCGGTCGGCGGGGCCGGGCTGGTGCTCACCGAGGCGACCGCGGTGCTGCCCGAGGGGCGGATCAGCCCGCAGGACACCGGGCTCTGGTCGGACGCACACGTCGAGGCCTGGCGGCCGATCACCGCGTTCGTCGCCGAGCAGGGGTCAGTGCCCGGGGTCCAACTCGCGCACGCGGGTTTCAAGGCGTCGACCTACCGGCCCTGGGCGGCACAGCGGGGCGGGGTGGCGGACGCCGAGGGCGGGTGGACGCCGGTCGGCCCCGGTACGGAACCGTTCGCTCCGGCGTACCGGATCCCGGCGGCGCTGGACACCGACGGCGTCGAAGCCGTGGTCGACGCGTTCGCGGCCGCCGCCAGCCGGGCCGTGGCCGCCGGGTTCGAGGCGATCGAGCTGCACTGCGCGCACGGCTACCTGCTGCACGAGTTCCTCTCGCCGCTGTCGAACCACCGCACCGACGAGTACGGCGGCAGCCTGGCCAACCGGATGCGGCTGCCGCTCGCGGTCGCCCGTGCGGTACGGGCGGCGGTCGGCCCGGACGTACCGGTGCTGGCCCGGATCTCCGCCACCGACTGGGTGCAGGACGGTTGGTCGGTGGCGGACAGCGTGCTGCTCGCCACCGAGTTGGCGACCGCCGGGGTGGATCTGGTCGACTGCTCCTCGGGCGGGGTGGTGCCGTCCGCGTCGGTCCCGGTGGGGCCCGGTTACCAGGTGCCGCTGGCGGCGAGGATCCGCCGCGAGGCCGGGGTGCCCACCGGCGCGGTCGGGCTGATCACCGAGCCGGAGCAGGCCGAGGAGATCGTCGCTACGGGGCAGGCCGACCTGGTGCTGCTCGGCCGGGAGCTGCTGCGTGACCCGTACTGGCCGCAGCGGGCCGCGGCCCGTCTCGGCGCCGCTGTCGAGCGGCCCTCCCAGTACCTGCGCGCCTGGGAGTGAGCGGCGGCTTCGCCCGTGGTGGTCGAGGGACGGGAGGTCAGCCCCGGCCGGTGGTACGGCGACCGCGTCGGGACAGGGAGTCGAGGATGACGGCGGCGAGCAGCACGCCAGCGGTGATCATGAAACGTACCGACGAGTTGAGCTGGAGCAGGAACATGCCCGAGGTGATCGACCCGAGCACCAGGGCGCCGAGCAGCGCACCATAGGTCGAGCCGCGACCGCCGAAGAGGCTGACCCCGCCGATGACGGCGGCGGCGATGGCGATCAGCAGCGTGTCGGCGGCCCCGGTGGACTGGCCGGCGGCGAACCCGCGCGACGCGGTCAGCACCCCGCCGAAGGCGGCGAAGGCGGAGGCGAGCGCGAACACCGAGATCCGGATCAGCGAGACGTTGATGCCGGCCCGGCGGGCGGCTTCGACGTTGCCGCCGACCGCGAAGATGCTCCGGCCGTAGCGGGTCCGGCGCAGCACCAGGTCGACGATGACCACCAGACCCACGAAGATCAACAACGCCACCGGTACGCCCTGCCAGGCGTTGAGTACGCCCACCGCGGCGAAGACCAGTACGGCCAGCCCGACCACCCGCAACAGCGAGGGCAGTACGCCCCGCGTCGGCAGTCCGGCCGCGATCCGGCGCCGGCTGTCCACGAGCACCGCCGCGGCGTACACGACGACCGCTGCCGCACCGATCACCCAGCCGGAGACGCTGTCCAGGTTGGTGTGGGTCAGCCCGCCGATGAACCCGGTGTACGGGAGGTTGATCGTCCCTTCCGGACTGAGCAGGTAGAGCTGCAAGCCCTGCCAACCGATGTTGCCGGCCAGGGTGACGATGAACGCGGGCACCCCGAGCCGGGCGAAGATGCTGCCCTGGAAGATGCCGATCGCGACACCGAAGATGATCGCGACGATCATCGCGGCCACGCCGCCCCAACTGTTGCGCACACTCAGTACGGCCAGCAGCGCGGCGGCCACACCGGCGACCGAACCGACCGACAGGTCGATCTCGCCGAGCAGCAGGACCAGCACGATGCCGACGCTGATCGTGCCGGTGGCGGCGATCTGCAGGGCGAGGTTGGTCAGGTTCTGCGGGCTGAGGAAGGCGTCGTTGAGCGACTGGAAGACCGCCCAGATGACGATCAGCCCGATGACCACCGGCCAGGCGCCCAGTTCGCCGCCGCGCAACCGCCGCCGCAGCGCGTCGAGCGGACCGGTTGTCCCCCGGTCGGCCGGGTGTTGGAGGCCGTCACCGGCGGGCGGCTCCGGGCTCGTGGTCGCCGTACTCATGCCGAGACCTCCCGCCGTGTCACGTCCGCTCCTCCGGGTCCGGGGAGTGGGCACCACCGGTCGTCGGGCCCCCGGCCGCACCACCGGAGGCGGGGCCACCTGAAGCCGTACCTCCGGAAGCCGCACCACCGGCGGCCGGGCCGCTGGCGGGGGCGTCGGGGACGGGACCACCGGGCGGGCCGCCGACGACCGGGCCTCCGGCCGGGCCGCCGGGACCGGCGGTCGGACCCGTGACGGGGCCGGTCGCGGGGCCGGAGGCGGGCGAACCGGCCAGGCCGCCGCCACCGCCCTCGGCCGAGCGGGCCCGGCGTCGGGTGACCGCGTTGTCCAGTGCCCCGGTGATCGCCTGCACGATCTCCTCCTGGCTGGTCCGCTGCTGGTCGAACACCCCGGCGTTGCGGCCGAGGCGCAGTACCACCACCCGGTTCGCGACCGCCTTGACGTCGGCCAGGTTGTGGCTGATCAGGAGGACGCCGAGACCTCGTTGCCGGAGTCGTTCGATCAGGTCCAGCACCTCGGCGGTCTGCGCGACGCCGAGCGCGGCGGTGGGCTCGTCGAGCAGCACCAGCTTCGGTTCGCCGAGCAGCGACCGGGCGATGGCCACCGACTGTCGCTGTCCGCCGGAGAGGCCGGCCGCCGGCAGCCGTACGGAGGGGATCTTCACCGAGAGGCTGACCAGCAGTTCGCGCGCCCGGCGCTCCATCCCGATCTCGTCGATCACCAGGCTCCGGGTCAGTTCCCGGCCCAGGAACAGGTTGGCGACCACGTCGAGGTTGTCGCAGAGGGCGAGGTCCTGGTAGACGGTGGCGATGCCCAGCCCGGTCGCGTCGCTCGGTTTGCTGATCTGCGCCGGCTGTCCCTGCCAGCGGATCTCGCCGCTGTCGGCGGGATTGACCCCGGCGATCACCTTGATCAACGTCGACTTGCCCGCGCCGTTGTCGCCGACCAGCGCGACCACCTCACCGGGATAGACCTCCAGCGAGACGTCGGCGAGCGCCTCGACCGCCCCGAACCGTTTGGAGATGCCCGACAATGCGAGCACCGGTGTGTCGGCCACCACCCTCACCCCGTTTCAGATCACGATCCGCCTGCCGTAGACCAGGAGTCGACTGCAAGATCAGAAATTGCCGAGGAAGATCACGAATTGCCGGCGGAGGATCAGGAGATGCCGGCGGAGGCACACGGTGCGGCGAACGCACCGGCACAGATCTGCGCGGCGGTGTAGAACCCGTCCTTGATCACCGTGTCCTTGATGTTGGCCTTGGTCACCGAGACCGGCTCCAGCAGCACCGACGCGACGTCCTTGGTCCCGTTGTTGCGCATGGTGGTCGACTGCGCGGTGAAGTCCTGACCGGTCGCCGCGTCGATCGCCATCTGCCCGGCGATGTCCGCCTCGGGTTTGATCGACTTGAAGACCGTCATGAACTGGTCACCGGAGACGATCCGCTGGATCCCGGCGAGTTCGGCGTCCTGGCCGGTGACCGGGGGCAGCGGCGTACCGAAGCCGGCGCCCTTCATCGAGGCGATCGCGCCGCCGGCCATGCCGTCGTTGGCCGCGTACACGCCGATCACCCGGTCCCGCCCGATCGCGGTGATCGCCTGGTCCATCTCCTGCTGTGCCCGGTCCGGGGACCAGTCCGGGGTGTCGAACTCGTTGCCGATGTTGACCTTCCCGTCCAGCACGGAGTGGGCGCCGGCCTTGAAGTCGGCCGCGTTCGGGTCGGTCGGCGAACCGTTGATCATCACGATGTCGCCGCGCTTCGGGTTCTGCCCGTTCGCGCTCAACTGGTCCAGCAGTGCCTGCCCCTGCACCATGCCGACGCGCCGGTTGTCGTACGAGACGTAGAAGCTGACCGGGCCGGATGCGAGCCGGTCGTACGCGACCACCGGCACCTTCTGCGACTGGGCGTTGCTGACGATCGCGCCGGCCGCCTTGGCGTCGACCGCGTCGAGGATCATCACCTTGATCCCCTGGGTCAGCATCGCCTCGGCCTGCGACTGCTGCTTGGCCGGATCCTGGTCGGCGTTCTGGTAGAGCACCTCGCACTTCGGGCACAGCTCGCCGAGCCGCGCCTGGATCAGCGGCCGGTCGAACGTCTCGTACCGCGTCGTCTTGGATTCCGGCAGCAGCAGGCCGATCTTGAAGCCGTCGGCGACCTTCACGTTGCTGGAGGTCGTGCCGCTGCCACCGCCGTTGTCGTCGTCTCCCCCACAGCCGGCAACCGCGAGCCCGGCCACGAGCAGCGCGCTGGTGACGCGCACGGCGGCGCGAAATCTCGTTGACACGTCTACCTCCTGGCTAGCCGACCCCGCTGCCGTAGGTACCGCCGCAGGGGTTTCACATTTGCCCTGGTTGTCAGCTTGGCGGAACTAAGCGGTCTTTGGAGCTGCTTTGCCAGCATCGGTCGCACTCGACGCCGAGGATCCGCACCGACCGCCCTCGGCCGGACACGAACCCACAGCCGTCAGCCGGGAACAGGCCGTCGGCCGGGGCGCGAAGCGGGGCTCAGAACAGGATGGTGGCGAACGTACCGACCGGCTGGAAGCCGCAACGCTCGTAGACCCGGCGGGCCGGCACGTTGTAGTCGTTGACGTAGAGCGACACCGTCGGCGCGACCCGGGTCAGCGCGTCGGACACGACCGCGGCCATCGCGGCGGCGGCGATCCCCCGGCCGCGCCAGCCCGGCGCGACCCAGACGCCCTGGATCTGCGCGGTGCGCCGGGTGACAACCGCGAGTTCGGCCTTGAAGACCACCTGGCCGTCGACAAACCGGGCGTACGCGCGACGCGCGCGGACCAGGTCGGCGACCCGGCGGCGGTAGCTGCGTCCACCGTCCTCGGCCAGCGGTGACACGCCCACCTCTTCGGTGTACATCGCCACCGCTGCCGGAAAGAGCAGGTCCACCTCGGCCGGGCGGACCGGGCGCACGTCGGGGTCGGCCGGGATCGGCGGCGGCGCTCCGGTCGCCAGCAACGGCTGGTTCGGGCGTACGTCACGGGCCGGGCCCCAGTGCGCCGAGAGCTGCTCCCAGAGGCCGAGCACCTCGTCGGCCCGACCGACGATCGACGAGCAGAACCGGTCCTCGGCGGCGAGCAGTTCACCGAACGCGCTGATCGCGGACGCGGTGGCCCGTACGGGCGTGAGCTGGCCGCCGACCCAGCACAGCGACTCGATCTCGCGACCGGAACCGTAGCCGTAGACCCGACCGTCCGCCCGCCACCAGGACAGTCCGTGTGCGGCGATCCGCTCGGCGACCTGGGCAGCCGCGTACGGTTCGAGGTCGAGCAGCCGTTCGACCGCGCCCCGCTCGGCCTCGCCGAGTTGCCGTACCGGAACCATCAGCACACCCACCAGCGTGCCAGATGAGTGACCGCTCGGGCGGGGCGACGTCCGTGCCCGCCCCTCAGGAAGTGGCCCTTCCGCCACCGGAAGCGACAACAAGAGTCGCTTCCTGCGCTCCGACGCTGGTGGGGCGGTGTCGGGCGGCCCAGCGGACGACCCGGGGCTGGGCCGCGCCGAGCAGCGTGAAGAGCACGGCCAGCACCAGCCAGCCGGGCGCACCCCAGCCGATCGCGAGCGTGGTCACCAGGACCGGGGCCAGCATGCCGCCGAGTTGCATCCCCATCCCGTACGCACCCTGGTACTGCCCCTGGGCGTGGGCCGGCGCCAACCCGAACGAGATACCCCAACCGGCGGCCGAGTGCCAGAGTTCACCGATCACGTGCACCAGCGCGCCGGCCACCAGCAGGGCGACCGCCACCGGGGTCGGCACCCCGCCGCTGGCCGCGTAGAGCAGGCAGGCGACCCCGATGGCGACCCCGGCCCGACGAGCGGCATGCGCGGCTCCGGTCAACTCCTCGGTGCCGCGCGAGGCGCGTACCTGGAACAGCACGATCACCGTGGTGTTCACCAGCAGCAGCACCGAGATCAGCCAGCGCGGCGCGTGGGTGTGCTGGGCGATCCAGAGCGGCAGCGCGATGTTGAGCAGACCGAAGTGCATCGACATCAACCCGTCCAGCACCGTGAAGGCCAGGAACGGACGGTCGCGCAGCGCGATCAGGCGCGGCCCGTTACCGGACCCCCGCACCGGCGGGATCGGCGCCAGCGGGATCAGGACCAGTGCCGCACCGGCAAGGCTGGCCGCGTTGACCGCGATCAGCGTGACGTACGCGGTCCGGGTGTCGGCGGCGAGCCCGACGCCGGCCAGCACGGTGCCGAGCGAGATGCCGAGGTTGGTGGTGGCTCGCAGGTAGGCACGGGTGCGTACGCGCTGGTCCGGCGGGACGGCACCGGCGATCATGGCGCCTCGCGCACCCCGGAACGCGGCGTCGCTGAGCGCGGTGGCCACCCCGACCAGCAGGAACTGCGGGAAGGACCGGACCGCGATCAGGGCCGCGGTGAGCCCGGCCGAGGCGAGCAGGCCGAGCAACTGGATGCCGCGCGGCCCGAACCGGTCGGCCAGGTAACCCATCGGAGCGCTTGCCACCAGGCTGACCAGCGCGGTCACGGTGAGGCCGAGTCCGACCTGCGCCACACTCAGGCCGACCGAGCGGGTCAGGAAGAGCGCGCTCGCGGTCAGCCAGATGCCCCGTCCGACCGTCTGGACCAGCGTGGAGACGGCGAGGATCCGGGCCGCTCCGGGTTCCGGCAGTAGTCGTTCCGGCAGTAGTCGCATCACCCCACCCAACCGTACGCCCGTACGGTTTGTCGCCCCATTATTGCCCGGCTCACCTCCGAGGGGTTGCAGCCGATGCGTTGGCGATATATCGTCGACACATCAGCGATACTCACAGGAGGAGTTACATGAGCTTCCACCGAAGGTTCCAGGCAATGCACGACGAGTCACGGATGCGCGGTGGCTTCGGCTTCCCGCCGTTCTCCCCCGGCGGCCACGGACACCCGGGTCACGGCCGGGGACGGGGACGCGGCAGGGGACGCCGGCCGAACGTGCGCGGCGCCGTACTGGCCCTGCTCACCGAGCGGCCGATGCACGGCTACGAGATGATCCAGGAACTCGACCAGCGCACCGGCGGTGCGTGGCGGCCGAGCCCCGGTTCGATCTACCCCACCCTGCAACTACTCGAAGACGAGGGCCTGATCGTCGCCGCGGCGGCGGAGGCCGGCGGCGGGCGCAAGCGCTTCAGCCTCACCGAGGCCGGGCAGCCCGAAGCGACCGAGGCCGCCCAGACCCCACCCTGGGAGGAGTTCACTCCCGACACCGTCAACAGCTGGCAGGAAATGCGCGACGCCGGCTTCCAGGCGATGAACGCCCTTCGCCAGGTGATGATCAACGGCACCGACGACCAGCGCGAACGCGCCGCCCAGGTCCTCGAAGAGACCCGCCGCAAGCTCTACGCCATCCTCGCCGAATCCGAGTGAGCACCACCCCACACCCACAGCAGAAAGGGCATCCCCCAACCGGGGGGATGCCCTTTCGCATACACACAAAGGTTTTCGCGGCGGCGTCCCCACGACGGGGATCAAGCCTGACGACCCAGAGTGGGGACGCCGCCGCGAAAACCCCCTAGTGCACAGTCACAGTAGGCCCGGTGATCATGTCCCGAAGCTCCTCGGGCAACTCAGCACCCATCTCGTCCGCCAACCGCAACGCCTCTTCGATCAGCGTCTCGACGATCTGCGCCTCCGGCACCGTCTTGACCACCTGACCGCGTACGAAGATCTGGCCCTTGCCGTTGCCCGACGCGACGCCGAGGTCGGCCTCCCGCGCCTCGCCCGGTCCGTTGACCACGCAGCCCATGACGGCCACCCGCAGCGGCACCGGCAGCCCTTCCAGACCGGCGGTGACCTCCTCGGCCAGCTTGTAGACGTCGACCTGGGCCCGACCGCAGGACGGACACGACACGATCTCCAGACCGCGCTCGCGCAGGCCCAGCGACTCCAGGATCTGGTTGCCGACCTTGATCTCCTCGACCGGCGGCGCCGACAGCGAGACCCGGATCGTGTCGCCGATCCCCTCGGCCAGCAGCGCGCCGAACGCGACCGCCGACTTGATGGTGCCCTGGAACGCCGGTCCGGCCTCGGTCACCCCGAGGTGCAGCGGATAGTCGCACTGCTCGGCCAACTGCCGGTACGCGCGGATCATGACCACCGGGTCGTTGTGCTTGACCGAGATCTTGATGTCCCGGAAGCCGTGCTCCTCGAACAGCGAACATTCCCAGAGCGCCGACTCGACCAGCGCCTCGGCGGTCGCCTTGCCGTACTTGCTGAGCAGGCGCTTGTCCAGGGAGCCGGCGTTCACACCGATCCGGATCGGCACCTTGGCCGCCTCGGCGGCACGGGCGATCTCGGCCACCTTGTCGTCGAACTGCCGGATGTTGCCCGGGTTGACCCGGACCGCCGCGCAGCCCGCGTCGATCGCGGCGAAGACGTACTTCGGCTGGAAGTGGATGTCGGCGATCACCGGGATCTGCGACTTCTTCGCGATCGCCGGCAGTGCCTCCACGTCGTCCTGGGACGGCACCGCGACCCGGACGATCTGACAGCCGGACGCGGTCAGTTCGGCGATCTGCTGGAGGGTCGCGTTCACGTCGGAGGTCAGGGTGGTGGTCATCGACTGCACCGAGACCGGGGCACCGCCACCGACCGGCACGGACCCGACCATGATCTGGCGACTGATTCGTCGGGGTGCGAGCGGCGGCGGAGGTACGGCCGGCATACCGAGACTGACAGCGGTCACTGGGCACTCACCTTGAGAAGAGCGTGATCGGATTTACCACGTCCGCGGTGACGGTGAGCAGCGTGAACGCCCCACCGATCAGGATCACCACGTACGTTACGGGCATCAGCTTGAGATAGTCGACGCGCCCCGGGTCGGGGCGGCCCAGCCGGGCGAAGATCCAGGTACGGACCCGCTCGAACCAGGCGATGGCGATGTGGCCGCCGTCCAGCGGCAGCAGCGGCAGCAGGTTGAAGATGCCGACGAAGAAGTTCAGCGAGATGAACACCAGGACGAGCACTTCCCAGGCGTCGTTCGCGACGGCCTCGCCACCGAGGCGACTGGCGCCGACGACGCTGATCGGGGTGTCCGCGTCCCGCTCGCCACCGGTGATCGCGTTCCAGAGGGCCGGGATCTTCTCCGGGATCCGCTGCAACGCCTGCACGGTGCCGACCGCCATGTCACCGGTGTAGTCGGCGGTCGCGCCGAAGGCGTCGATCGGGCTGTAGGTGATCATGCCGGGGGTGGTGATGCTGAGCCCGACGCCGAGCGCGGAGACCGAGGAGACCGGGCCGGCGGCGTCACCCAGCGGCGGACGCTGCACCGAGGCGAGCTTCACCTCGGCCTGAGACGTGGCGCCGTCCCGCTGGAAGTCGACCTTCGCGGGCGCGTCGGCGGGCGTACGCCGGACCACGTCGAGCACGTCGCCCCAGGTGGAGACGGCGGTGCCGTTCACCGCGGTGATCCGGTCGCCGGTACGGAGCTGGGCCTGCGCGGCCGGGCTCGGCGGGTCGCTCGGGGTGCAGGCGCGCTGCACGTTCTCCACCACGACACAGTCGGCCAGGGCGATCACGGCCGGCTGCTGCCGGGCCTGCGCCTCGGTGCTCGGGAAGTCGGGGTTGGGCAGGCCCATGAAGACCGCCGCGAACCAGAGAGCCACGATCGCGAGCAGGAAGTGGGTGACGGAACCGGAGGCCATCACGATGGTCCGCTTCCACACCGCGAACCGCCACATCGCCCGTGGCTCGTCGGCCGGGTCGACGTCGTCGTCCTGCGGGGTCATCCCGACGATCTTGCAGAAACCGCCGAGCGGAATCGCCTTGAGTCCGTACTCGGTCTCGCCCCGGCGGAAGGACCAGACGGTGGGGCCGAAGCCCACGAAGTAGCGGGTGACCTTCATCCCGAAGCTCTTGGCCGTCACCATGTGTCCGGCCTCATGCAAGCTCACCGAGATGAGAATCCCCAGGGCAACCACCACGACCCCGAGCAGGTACAGCATCAAGCTCCCTTCACCGACATCTCGATGATCTTTTGAGCGTGCTCGCGTGCCCAGGACTCCGCCGCGAGCACCTCCTCGACGGTACCCGGTTCGTTGAGTTCCGGAGCCGCCTCCAGGACCCGCTCCAGCGTGTCGACGATGCCGAGAAACGGTAGCCGACCCGCCACGAACGCGGCGACGCACTCTTCGTTGGCGGCGTTGTAGATGGCCGGTCGACCCCGGCCGGTCAGCCCGGCCTGCTTCGCCAGCCGCACGGCCGGGAACGCCGCGTCGTCCAGCGGGGCGAACTCCCAGGTGTGTGCCGCCGTCCAGTCGACCGCGGCGGCGGCCTCGGGCACCCGCTCCGGCCAGCCCAGGGCCAGCGCGATCGGCAGCCGCATGTCCGGCGGGCTGGCCTGGGCGATGGTGGAGCCGTCGACGAACTCGACCATCGAGTGGATCACCGACTGCGGGTGCACCATCACCTCGATGTCGGCGTACGGCACGTCGAACAGCTCGTGCGCCTCGATCACCTCAAGCGCCTTGTTCACCAGCGTGGCGCTGTTGATCGTGACGACCGGCCCCATGTTCCAGGTCGGGTGCGCCAGCGCCTGCTCGGGGGTGACCCCGGTCAGTTCGGCCCGCCGCCGGCCCCGGAACGGTCCACCGCTGGCGGTGAGCACCAGCCGGCGTACCTCGCCACGGTCGCCCGAGCGCAGGCACTGGGCCAGCGCCGAGTGCTCGGAGTCCACCGGCACGATCTGGCCGGGGCGCTGCACCGCGCCGCGTACGATCGCGCCGCCGGCCACCAGCGACTCCTTGTTGGCCAGCGCGAGCGTACGACCGGCGCGCAGCGCGGCCAGGGTGGGTGCCAGGCCGAGCGAGCCGACCACCCCGTTGAGCACCACGTCGGCCGGCCACTGCGCCAACTCGGTCATCGCCGACGGGCCGGCGAGGATCTTGGGAATGCGGAAGCCGCCGCTCGGGTAGCCACGCTTGGCGGCCTCGGCGTAGAAGGCGAGTTGCAGGTCCTGGGCGGCCGATGCCTTGGCCACCCCGACCGCCTCGACCCCGAACTCCAGGGCCTGGGCGGCGAGTTCCGCCACGTTGCCACCGCCCGCGCCGAGGGCGACCACCCGGAAACGGTCCGGATTTCGCCGAGCGATGTCGATGGCCTGGGTGCCGATCGACCCGGTCGAGCCGAGCAGCACGATGTCACGGGGAACGCTCACCCGGACATTCTCCCTGAACCATGCCGACTACCGGACACCGAGCCTCACGCCCCGCCGATGACCTCCCGATCCGCTCCGCCGATCGCCCGCGGGAGGACCCGGCTCACTCGGGATGGGGCAGGACAAAGGTCTCCAACTCCTCGCCGCCGTACCAGTCGGTACGCCGGCCGATCGGCTTCATGCCCAGCCGCTGGGTGACCGCGATCGAGGCGTTGTTGCCCGGCGACACCACGGCGTAGATCTCGGGCGTGCCGTGGACGAACTCCCGTTCGACCGCGCCCCGGGCCGCCTCGGTGGCGAAGCCGTACCCGTGCGAGTCCGGGTGCAGGTGCCAGCCGACCTCGATGTCCGAGGTGGGGGTCGAGCCGTCGGCACCGGGCAGCGGCTTGAGCAGCACCGTACCGACGACCTGCGCGGTGTCCCGGCGCTGGATCGCCCAGGCGCCGTAGCGGCCGCCGTGATCGGCGTGCCGGGCGTGCCAGCGCTGTACCACGCCTGCGGCCCGCCCCGGATCGGTGAGCGGGAGGTCGGGCGACGCCCCGAGCCAGCGGGTGACCTCCCGCAGGGAGTAGATCTCGAAGATCCGGGTCAGGTCGCCCGGTTCCTCGGTCCAGTTCCGGACGATCAGCCGCTCGGTCTCGAACACCGTCATGGCCCGCGATCCTAGACCAGCCCGCAGCCCGGTCGCGATCACAAAAAGACCGGGGGCGCCCAGCCCGGCCGGGACCTCCGGGATCAGGCGGGCCCGGACTCGCGGATGCCGAAGCGCCGGTGGAAGCGGGCCAGCGGCGCGGGCGCCCACCAGTTCCAGCGGCCGAGCAGACGCATCGTCGCCGGCACCAGCAGGGCCCGGACCAGGGTCGCGTCCACCACGATCGCCACGATCATGCCGACCCCGATCAGCTTGATGAAGGTGGTGCCCCCGGTGGCGAAACCGGCCACCACCACGACCAGCAGCAGCGCCGCCGCGGTGATGATCCGGCCGGTGTGCTGCAGCCCGGTGGCGACGGCGGCGGTGTTGTCCCCGGTCCGGTCCCACTCCTCCCGTACGCGGGAGAGCAGGAAGACCTCGTAGTCGGTGGCGAGCCCGAACAGCACGGCGAGCATCAGGATCGGGTTGCTCGGCTCGATGAAGCCGGTCGGGGTGAAGTCGAGCAGACCGGCGAGGTGCCCCTCCTGGAAGATCCAGACGACCACGCCGAACGAGGCGCCGATCGAGACCAGGTTCATCACCACCGCCTTGATCGGCAGGACCACCGAGCCGAAGGCGAGGAAGAGCAGCACCAGGGTGGCCGCCGCCATGATCAGCGCCATCCAGGGCAGCCGCGTACCGAGGCTGTGCAGGAGATCGACGTCGGCGGCGGGACGGCCGCCGACGAGGACCTCGGCGCCGGCCGGTGCGGGCAGTTCGCGCAGTTCCCGTACGGCCGCCTGGGCGGTCTCCCCGGTCGGTTCACCCCGGTACCTCACCGAGAGCAGGGTGTGCTCGCCCCGGTTCGCCGCCACCTGTACGCCGGTGACCCCGGTGACCCGGCCGACCTGCTCGGCGAAGCCTCCGGCCACCTCCGCCGGCACGCCCGACACCAGCACCTGGATCGGGTTCGGATTGCCGCCGGGGAACTCGGCGCCGATCCGCTCGGTGACCACCCGTGGCTGCGCGTCGGCCGGCAGCACCCGCTCGTCGATCCCGCCGAACTCGATCCGCAGGAACGGGGCGGCGAGCACCGCCAGTATCACCAGCACCCCGACCAGGTACGGCAGCGGCCGCCGCATCACACTGCGCGCCAACCGTGCCCAACCGCCACCGCCGACCGCGCTCCCGCCCCTGGCGCCCCCATCCCCACCGGTCCCGCCGTCCGCAGCCGTCCCAGCCGCCGCAGCGGTCGCAGCCGCCGCAGCCGCTCGGGCGGCCCGTCGGCGGGCACCGGGCAGCGGCACCCGCAGTGCGTTGATCCGGGGCCCGAGTACGGCGAGCAGCGCCGGCAGTACGGTCAGCGCGGCGAGCATGGCGACCAGCACCGCCGCCACCCCGCCCAGCCCCATCGAGCGGAGGAACACCTGCGGGAAGATCAGCAGGCTGGCCAGGGCCAGCGCGATGGTCAACCCCGACACCAGCACCGTACGGCCCGCGCTGTTCATCACCCGCGCGATCGCGGCCGGGGTGTCATGCCCGGCGGCGAGTTCCTCGCGGAACCGGCTGACCACGAACAGCGCGTAGTCGATCGCCATGCCGAGCCCGATCAGGGTGATGATGTTGACGGCGAAGACCGACACGTCGGTCACCAGGTGCAGCAGCCGTACGGCGACGAACGCGCCGAGGATTGCCAGTCCACCGATCAGCAGCGGGGTGGCCGCCGCGACCAGCCCACCGAAGATCAGGATGAGCAGCACCAGCAGGACCGGCAGGGAGAGCGTCTCGGCCCGGGTGATGTCGTCGGTGGTCTGCTTGTTCGCGGTGACCAGGAACGGCACGTTGCCGCCGATCTGGGTCCGTACGCCGGGGGCCTCCAGGTCCGGTCGCAGCCGTTCGAAGGCCGCGGTCTTGCCGTCCTCGTCGCCGGCCCGCAGTTGCACCAGCGCGTAGGTGGCCCGTCGGTCGGTGGAGAGCAGCGCCGGTGCGCCGGTGGCGTACCAGTCGGTGACGCTGACCACCTCGGGCCGCTGTCGGAGCCGCTCCAGGGTGGCGGTGACCGGCTCACGGACGGCCGGCTGGTCCACCGTCGTGCTGCCCGAGGAGTAGAGCACCAACACGTCCGCGCCCTGCTCGCCCAGCTCGGCGACGATCCGCTGCTGCGTACGGCTGGATTCGCTGGCCGGGTCGTCGAAGCCGCCGCCGGTGAGCGAGCCGAGCACCCCGGTCCCCCAGGTCGCGCCGAGCAGCACCAGTGCCAGCCCACCGCCGAGCACCGCCCAGCGGAACCGTACGACCGCCGCACCCCACCAGTCGAACATCGACATCCCTCCGCGTCGCCCGTCCCGTCCCGCCCGGCGGTGCCAGCCACCGGTACGGGTGACGATCAAGATCCTGGTTCAGCCTAGGACCCTCCCGGACGGCGCCGATCGGCACTAGGCTCCCCGGATGAGCACAGAGCTGCCTCGGCGGGCCGACGTGGTGGTCATCGGGTCCGGTCACAACGGTCTGGTTTCCGCCGTGCTGCTGGCCCGCGCCGGCCTCGACGTGGTGGTGCTGGAGGCGTCCGCGACGCTGGGTGGCGCCACCCGCACCGAACAGCCGTTCGCGAAGGTACCGGGACTGCGCCACTCGACCGGGTCGTACCTGCTCGGGCTGATGCCGCCGGAGCTGATCGCGCTGCTGGACGTGAAGATCCCGGTGCTGCGCCGCGACCCGCACTACTTCCTGCCGACACCGGGCGGCCTCGGCTCGCCGTACCTGCTCTTCGGCGGCGACCGGGCGGCGACCCGGGCGCAGATGGCGTCGGTCTTCTCCCCCGCCGACGTGGCCGCCGACGACGCGATGCAGGCCGAGTTGGCGGCGCTGCGCGACGACCTGGCACCGGCCTGGCTGGCCGAGCCGCTGCCGGTGGCGCAGACCGCCGAGCGCTACATCCGGCCGGCGCTGCGGGACATCTTCGTCGACCTGGTCACCGGCTCGGTCGCCGACTACCTGGCCCGGTTCGAGTTCCGCTCCGAACTGCTGGTCTCCATGTACGCGGTCACCGACGGGCTCTCCGGGTTGAACGCCGGTCCGGACGACCCCGGCACCGGGCACAACTTCCTGGTGCACAACATGTGTCGGCTGCCCGGCGCCGACGGCACCTGGATGATCACCGAGGGCGGCATGGGCACCGTCTCGCGGACGTTCGCCGACGCCGCCCGCGCCGCCGGGGCCAAGATCTTCGCCGGTACGCCGGTCAGCGCGGTCACCCTGACCGGCGGTACGGCCACCGGCGTGGTGCTCGCCGACGGGCGGGAGATCGACGCCGAGGTGGTACTCGGCGCCTGTGACCCGTACCGGCTGATCGACCTGCTGCCCGACGGCGCCCTGCCAGCCCCGCTCGGCGAGCGGATGGCGGCGGTACGACGTACCGGCACCACGCTCAAGCTGAACCTGGCACTGAGCGGACTGCCGCGGTTCTCCTGCCTGCCGGCGGACGCGCCGAGCCCGTTCGGCTCGACCATCCACCTGCTGCCCGGCTCGGCCTCCCTGCTCGGCGGGTCGGCCGGCGAGTCGCCGATGGCGGCGCTGCGCGCCATGTGGGCCGACGTGCGGGCCGGGCGGCTGCCGGAGGAGCCGACCATCGAGTGGTACCTGCACACCACCGTCGACCCGTCGCTGCGTGACGAGGCAGGACACCACTCGTCGGCGCTGTTCGTGCAGTCGGTCCCGTACGAGCTGGCCGGCACCACCTGGGCCGAGGCGATGCCGTCCTACGTGGACAAGCTGCTGGCGATCTGCGAGCGGTACGCACCCGGCACCGCCGACCTGGTAGCCGACGCGGTGCCGCTGCCCCCGCCCGGCATCGAGGCCCACTTCGGCATCACCGGCGGGCACATCCACCACGTCGACAACACGGTCGCGTTCGCCGACCGGATGCCGTACGCCACCGGAATCGACGGCCTGTACGCCGGCAGCGCCGGCTGCCACCCCGCGGGCAGCGTCATCGGCGCCGCCGGCCACAACGCCGCCCACCGCATCCTCACCGACCTCACCCACTGACTCCCGCCGCGGCCTCCGCTCGCGCCGCGCGCCTCGGTTGCCGCACTTGCAGAGAAAGAGTGGCTATCCGCCAGGCGGATAACCACTCTTTCTCTGCAAGAGGCGTTACGAGTGGGGTGGGGTGGGGGTGGGGGTGGGGGTGGGGGTGGGGGTGGGGGCTTCGGTGGTGGCGCGGTGGGCGCGGATTTCGTGGCCGACGCTGGTGAGGCAGCGGCCGCTGGGCAGGTCGAAGCGCCAACCGTGCAGCTGGCAGGTGAGCTGGTCGCCGTCGATGATGCCGAACCGGGTCAGGTCCGCCTTCAGGTGCGGGCAGCGGCGCTGTACGACCCAGTCGCCGAGCTTGACGTCCTCGGCGTCCGGGCGCTGCTCGGCGTACCAGCCTTCGGCGTACTGGAGCCGCTCCTCGGAGAGGCACTTGAAGAAGGCGTACACGAACTCGTTGTACTGCCCGATCCTGGCGGCCGAGAAGCGGCAGGAGAGGAAGAGCGAGTTGACCCAGTCGACCTCGCCGGAGTGCAGCAGCGTCTCGATCAGCGCCCGCTCGGTACGGAACCGGTAGCGGACCTTCTCGTCGGCGGCGGCCCGGACCTCCTTGCCCGGGAAGTCGACCACGATCGACTCGACCGACTCGCCGTCGTAGCCGACCAGGTCGAACCGGATCGGACCGCCGACGCCCTTGGCCAGGTAGACGGACTCTTCCAGCAACGGCTCGATCCGGCGCTTCATCTCACCGAGTACGTCGACCTCCGGGTGCCGCCAGGTCGCCTTGGCCGCCTCGATCACCGGCCGCTGCCGGGCCTGGTACTCGCGCAGGTGCTCTTCCTTGTTCTCGAAGAACTTGCGGACGTCGGCGACCGGGTGGGTGGTCTCGCAGGTGTCGGCGGTCAACTCGGAGACGGTGCCGGGCAGCAGGATGACCCCGTTGTCGTAACCGAGCCCCTCGTAGTGGTCGATGAAGACCTGCTGGTCGGGGAAGATGTTGCCTTCGTCGCCGTGGATGTCGTTGAACTGCCACAGGTCGTCGTCGAGGAAACACGGCGGTCCGGCGATCGGGAAGACGTAGGACGCCTTCAGGTCGTCGATGTAGCGGATCGTACGGTCCATCTGCCGGTCGCGCTTCTGCTTGCCGAACGCCGTCTTCGCCGCCGCCGGCAGCTCGTAGACCATCGGGTACCAGATGGCGCCGGAGAACTGGATCATCTGCGCGTGCACGTGGCCCAGTTCGCTGAAGATGTCCAGGTCGGTCGGGCGGGCGTCGTTCTGGTTGAGCAACCGGATGCCGTCGTACTCGACCCAGAGTGACGAGTCACCGATCGGGCCGTCGGTCGGGCTGGTCAGCGCCTGGATCATCACCTTGAGCCCACCGTCGAGCTCCACCACCTCGTTGCTGGTGGTACGCAGGAAACTGGTGAAACCCAGGTCCCGCAGCTCGTCCTCCAGCTCCGAGGTCGGGTACGCCGGCAGCAGGACCGTCGCCTTCTTCGAGATGAACCGCTTCAGGTGCGCGGCGTCGAAGTGGTCCCGGTGCAGGTGCGAGACGTAGAGGTAGTCGACCTGGCCGAGGGTTTCCCAATCCAGCTGTGAATTGTCCGGGAATGGAAACCACGAGGCGAAGTAGGCCGGGTTGACCCACGGATCGCACAGAATGCTGCCCGCACCCGTGTCGATCCGCATACTGGCATGTCCCGTACCGGTCACTCGCACCGCGCACTCCTTCTACCGAGAGAACAAGTCGTACGCCCAAACGCTACCGGAGTGAGTACGGGCCCCAACCCGCGACGCCAGGTTGGCTACCTCACGCCAGCGTGGAGACCCTCCGGCGCCGCCGGTTGCCGGCGTGCCAGACTGAACCGGAGATCCGATCGTGAGGGGAAGGACCGAACGTGGCAGGAAGCGAGCCGGTAACGTCGCCCGACCAGCACAAGCCGGGGCACCGCAGGGCAGGCCGGATCGGCGCTGTCGTCTCCGCGGCGGCTCTGCTGGCCATGCTGGTCGGTAACCACGAGGGCGCGACCGAGGACATCTGGCTGATCGGCATCGCAGCCGGGCTGCTGCTGATCGTGATCGGCGACACCGTACTGCGCCGCAACGGGCTGCGTTCCTGATCCACGGCAGCCGCCGGAATCGGCACAGCGCCCCGGCAACGTACGAATTCAGGCCCGTCCCGGAAGCGGGACGGGCCTGAATTCATGTTCTACCCGGTTTTACCGGGTGACCATGGCAGGTCAGCGTCGGCGCAGGATGTCCTGCACCTCCTTGAGGGCGGCGTCGACCTCGGCTTCGAAGTAACCGCCGGGCACCAGACCAAACTTCATCAGGTCGAGTTCTGCCGGGTTGACCGGCATCGGTCCCCGCCCGGACATGCTGGTCAGGATCCCGTCGAACAACCGGTCGACCTGGTCCGGGTCGTAGCCGCTGCCGAAGCGGCGGACCTGGAACTGGCGACGGATGTTGTCGACCCGCTGCATGTCGCCGCCGGGGCCGCCGGGCATCGGCGGCGGGCCACCGACCGGAGGGCCGCCGGCCGGCGGGCCACCCATCGGAGGGCCACCCATCGGCGGACCTGCCATCGGGGGACCGCCCGCGGGCGGCATACCGGGGCCGGGGCCACGGCCGCGCAGGTCGCGGTCGGGCATCCGGATCTCGGCCGTCATGTCCGTTTTGCCGTGCCGGCCCGACTCGAAACCGTCGAAGCGGTCGTCGGGTGACGGACCGAAGCCGGGACCGGGCGGACCAGCCGGCCCACGGGCACCGGGGGGCGGGCCGCCGGGGCCACGCGGGTTGTCGTAACCACCGCGGGGCGGGACCTCGCCACCGAAGACGCCGGTCGGCTCGTCGTACCGTCCGTACGGGTCCGGTGGCGGACCTGCCTGGGCGGGCATCGGTCGTTGCGGCAGCGACGGCGCACCCGGAGGCAACGCACGGTCGTCCCGCATCGGCGGGCCCATGCGGTCGGGGTGACCCATCGGACCGGGCGGGCCCATGCGGTCGGGCGGACCCATCCGGTCCGGCGGACCCATCGGACCGGGCGGGCCCATGCGGTCAGGGGGACCCATCCGGTCCGGCGGACCCATGCGATCCGGCGGACCCATCTGTCCGGGCGGGCCCATGCGGTCAGGGGGACCCATCCGATCGGGCGGGCCCATGCGATCCGGCGGACCCATCCGATCGGGGGCACCCATCCGGTCGGGCGGGCCCATCCGAGCCGGCAGGCGTGGGTCCGCGCCCCGGCTACCGCCGCCACGCTCCTCCAACTCGGCGAGCTGGCGCTCGACCCGGTCGAGGTGCAGGTCGACCTGCCACTCGTCGTAGCCGCCGAAACGGACCCGGAACACGACGTCGTGGACTTCCGCCGAGGCAACGGGCGCGCCGACCGGCGAACCGGCGAGCGTGGACTCGACCCGGTCCAGGAACGTGTCCACCTCGTCGACCTTGTAGCCCCGCCGGAGCGCCTTACGCCGGAAGCGTTGACCCTGACTCGCCACTATGTCTCCTGCTTCGATCGCTCATCACGCAGCCCACTGCGCCAGCCGGCCCATCCGCGGTGCCCAGTCACGTGGCCACCTCGGCCGCGGCCAGCTGCCCACATGCCCCGTCGATCTCCCGCCCGCGGGTGTCACGGACCGTGGTCGACACCCCGGCCTCGCGCAACCGTCGGACGAACTCCCGCTCGACCGGCTTCGGGCTGGCGTCCCAGCGGCTGCCCGGCGTCGGATTGAGCGGAATGAGATTCACGTGTGCCAGCCGGCCGGCCAACAGCCGGCCAAGCAGGTCGGCACGCCACGGCTGGTCGTTCACATCTTTGATCATTGCGTATTCGATAGAAACCCGACGCCCCGTGCGGTCGGCGTAGTCCCATGCCGCATCCAGCACCTCGGCGACCTTCCACCGCTGGTTGACCGGAACGAGTTCGTCGCGCAGATCATCATCGGGCGCGTGCAACGACAACGCAAGAGTCACCGAGAGGTCCTCGCCCGTCAACCGGCGGATGGCCGGTACGAGACCGACGGTGGAGACGGTGATGTGGCGCTGGGACAGGCCGAGCCCCTCCGGCGCCGGGGCGCAGAGCCGCCGTACCGCCGCGATGACCCGGGAGTAGTTGGCCAGCGGTTCGCCCATGCCCATGAAGACCACGTGCGACAGCCTCGGCGGCGAGCCGGCGACCGCACCGGACGCGGCCACCCCGGCGAGGTAGACCGCCTGGTCGACGATCTCGGCGGTGGAGAGGTTCCGGGTCAGGCCGGCCTGGCCGGTCGCGCAGAACGGGCAGGCCATGCCACACCCGGCCTGGCTGGAGATGCAGACGGTGATCCGGTCGGGATAACCCATCAGCACGCTCTCGACCATGGAGCCGTCGTGCAGCCGCCAGAGCGCCTTGCGGGTCGCACCGTCGTCGCAGGCCAGCTCGCGGACCGGGGTCAGCAGGGTCGGCAGCAGCGCCTCCGCGATGCGCTCGCGGGTGGCGGCCGGCAGATCCGTCATCTGTGCCGGGTCGCGTACCAGCCGGCCGAAGTAGTGGGTGGAGACCTGGCGGGCACGGAACGCGGGCTCGCCCAACTCCGCGACCAGCGCCTGCCGGTCGGGCAGGGCGAGGTCGGCGAGATGGCGCGGAGGCATCGCCGCGCGGGCGGACTTCCCGGCCGCGCTCGGCGCGTCCGGACTGATCTGGATCATGGGCAGGCTCGTCATGGCTTGTCCAGTCTCCCACGCCGAGGGAAGCACGCACCTGGCCGAGGGGTCCGAACCGGTACGTGAACCCGGTGAGGTCGCGGACGTGGCAACATCTCAGCCGACCGGCACCAGGAGCGCCAGCAGGAGATAAGCGACAGGTACGGCAAACAGCACCGAGTCCAGCCGGTCCATCAGACCGCCGTGTCCGGGCAGCAGGTTGCTCATGTCCTTGACGCCGAGATCCCTCTTGATCATCGATTCGCCCAGGTCCCCGAGGACCGCCGCGCCCGAGACGGCCACGCCGAAGAGGGCTCCCCAGAGCGGGTTCACGTCGAAGAGGAGGGCGAGCAGCAGGGCGCTGCCGCCGGCCGCCGCCAGCACCGAGCCGGCGAACCCCTCCCAGGACTTCTTCGGACTCACCGAGGGGGCCATCGCGTGCTTGCCGAACATCACCCCGGCGGCGTACCCGCCGGTGTCGGAGAGCACCACCGCGGCGATGGTCACCACCACCCGGAGGGGTCCGTTCGTGGGTTCGGCGGCGAGCAGCGCGGCGAAGCCGCCCAGGAACGGCACGTAGACAGCGATCAGCGTGGCTGCGGTGATGTCCCGCTGGAAGCCCGCAGGTCCGTCGCCGAGCCGCCAGACCATGGTCGCCAGCACGGTCACCAGGAGCCCGAGGCTGAGCGCGTCCGGGCCGGCCCACCAGGCGAGCCCGACCATCAGCACACCACCGACGACCAGCGGCACCAACGGCGCCTCGGCACCGCCGCGCCGTACCGCCTGGGTCATCTCCCAGATGCCGATGGCGACCGCGGCCGCGATCACCGGGAAGAACGCGACCGGCAGCAGGACGAGCGGAAGGACCACCGCCGCACCCAGGCCGAGTCCGACGCCGATCGCGGCCGGCAGGTTGCGCCCGGCCCGGCTGTTCGCCGGTAGGGTCGCCGGCCGTCCGGGGCCGGCTCGACGTCGACCGGTACGGGGACGCGCGCCGCTCGGCTCGGCCTCCTCCGGATCGAATTCCACCGCACCTGCGGGCAGCCCGCCGGGGCCGTGCTCGACGTACTCGGGGTTCAGCCGGCCGGGGTCGACCTGCTCCGGCCGTAGCTGCCGAGGGTCGCCGTAGTCCGCCTCCGGCTGGTTCGGGTGGCCGGGCGGCGCGATCAGGTTCTGCTGGTTCTGCTGGTTCTGCTGGTCGAAGCCGCGGATCGGCGCCCAGCCGACGGGGTCGGTCAGCCCGTTCGCACCCGCGTCGGTGCGGTCGTCGTCGCCCGGATAGCCAGCCCCGGAATCCCCCGGCCGGTACGGACCCGGCGGACCGGACGGGCCGGCGTACGGACCGGGCGGGCCCGCGTACGGACCCGACGGACCGGGTGCTCCCGCGTACGGGCCGGGTGCACCCGCGTACGGACCCGACGGGCCGGGTGCACCGGCGTACGGGCCGGGCGGGCCGGCGTAGCCGTCGCGTCGGGCCGGCGCGTCACCATGCCGGTACCCGGACACGGGCGCGTAACCCGGCGGGTCGGCAACGGCCTCGGGCGCGGCACCGGTGTGCCGCGCCCGAAGTCGAGGCTCCTCGGGAGCATCCGGCCAGTACGGGCCGGCAGGTCCGTCCTGGCGCTGCCGGCCCTGTGACTCGGCGCTGCCGTTGGGGTCGAGGTAGGACATCAGACCTCGAGCAGCTCGGCTTCCTTGTGCTTGACCAGTTCGTCGACGTGCGTCGAGTACTTCTGGGTGAGGTCGTCCAGCTCCTTCTCGGCGCGGCGCCCCTCGTCTTCACCCGCCTCGCCGTCCTTGACGATGCGGTCGAACTCCTCCTTGCCGCGGCGGCGGATGTTGCGGATCGCCACCTTGGCTTCCTCTGCCTTGTTCCGCGCCACCTTGATCATTTCCCGGCGACGCTCCTCGGTCATCTGCGGCAGCAGGATGCGGAGCTGGTTGCCCTCGTTGCCGGGGTTGACGCCGAGGTCGGAGTCGCGGATCGCCTTCTCCATCGCCTGCAACTGCGAGGCGTCGTAAGGCTTGATGATCGCCATCCGGGGCTCGGGCACGCCGACGGACGCCATCTGGGTCAGTGGCGTCGGGGTCCCGTAGTAGTCAATAATGATCTTGGAGAACATGGCCGGAGTGGCCCGCCCGGTGCGGATGGCACCGAACTCCTCCTTGGCGTGCTCGACCGCACGTTCCATCTTTTCCTCGGACTCGAGGAGAGTGTCGTCGATCACCTGCTCCCTCGCCTCCCTCTGCTAAGTCGTAGGTCGTGTCTCATGCCCGGCTGTCCCGGCTCACGCCGTGCCCTGCTCATGGTCCCGGCTTACGCCGCTGCTCTGCTCGATGGTCCCGGCTTACGCCGTGCTCTGCTCGATGGTCCCGGCTTACGCCGTGATCAAGGTCCCGATCCGGTCGCCGCCGACGGCGCGGATGATGGTGTCGTCACCCTCGGCCCCGAAGACCAGCATCGGCAGGCCGTTCTCCTCGCAGAGGCTGAACGCGGCGGCGTCGGCCACCCGGAGCCCACGGCGCAGCACCTCGGAGAAGGTGATCTTGTCGAACTTGCTGGCGGTCGGGTCGGTACGCGGATCCGCGGAGTAGACCCCGTCCACCCCGTTCTTGCTCATCAACACGACGTCGGCACGAATCTCCAGCGCCCGCTGGGCGGCGACAGTGTCGGTCGAGAAGTACGGCATCCCGGCGCCCGCGCCGAAGATGACCACGCGGCCCTTCTCCAGGTGCCGGATGGCGCGTAGCGGGATGTACGGCTCGGCCACCTGGGCCATCGTGATCGCGCTCTGCACGCGGGTCTCGATGCCCTCCTTCTCCAGGAAGTCCTGGAGGGCCAGGCAGTTCATCACCGTACCGAGCATGCCCATGTAGTCGGCCCGCGCGCGGTCCATGCCCCGCTTCTGCAGCTCGGCGCCGCGGAAGAAGTTCCCGCCGCCGACCACCACGGAAACCTGCACGCCACGGCGTACGACGGTCGCGATCTGCCGGGCGATGGCCTGGACCACGTCGGGGTCGACCCCGATCGCCCCGCCGCCGAAAACCTCACCGGAAAGCTTGAGCACCACCCGGCGGGCCCGACCGGGCGGCGGCGCCGTCGGATCGTCCGCCGCCAGGCTCCGATCACTAACCACCTGCGTCATCCGACCCGCCTCTCTTCCGCGGACATCCCGTCCGCTGCCCCGTCGCCGCACCTGCCGCTGCCGACCCTATGTGACGAGGAGGCCGCGGTGCCTGTCATGTACACCGGCGGCCTCCTCGTGGTTTGTCCTCAGTCCCTCACCGACCCGGGCCGCGATGGCCCGGACCGACGGTGGGATCCGCTCAGGCCTGGCCGACCTCGAAACGGACGAAGCGGGTCACGGTGATGCCCGCCTCGGCGAGCACCTGCTTGACCGTCTTCTTGTTGTCCGTCACGGACGGCTGCTCGATCAGGACGTAGTCCTTGAAGAAGCCGTTCACCCGACCCTCGACGATCTTCGGCAGCGCCGCTTCCGGCTTGCCCTCCTCGCGGGCGGTCTGCTCGGCGATGCGCCGCTCCGACTCGACCGTCTCGGCCGGCACCTCGTCACGGGTGACGAACTTCGGCCGCATCGCCGCGATCTGCATCGCCGCGCCGCGCGCGTCAGCGTCCGCGGCCTCGTCGGTCTTGCCGGTGTACTCGACCAGTACGCCCACGGCCGGCGGCAGGTCCTGCGCCTTGCGGTGCAGGTAGACCGCGACGGTGCCGTCGAGTACGGCGAAGCGGTTGAGCACCAGCTTCTCGCCGATCTTGGCCGACTGCTCCTGGATCAGGTCGGCGACGGTCTTGCCGTTCAGCGTCGAGGCGAGCAGCCCCTCGGCGTCACTCACGCCGGACTGCACGCCGTGCTCGACCAGCTGCTGGGCCAGCGCGATGAAGTCCTCGGTCTTGGCGACGAAGTCGGTCTCGCAGTTGAGCTCGAGCAGCGCCTTGCCGGAGTGCGCGACCAGGCCGTTCGCGGCGGTACGGCCGGCCCGCTTGCCGACGTCCTTGGCACCCTTGATGCGCAGCAGCTCGATGGCCTTGTCGAAGTCGCCCTCAGCCTCGGTGAGCGCCTTCTTGGAGTCCATCATGCCGGCGCCGGTCAGGTCGCGGAGCCGCTTGACATCCGCAGCGGTGAAGTCTGACATGACTCTCTCTTCGGTGATTGGGACTGCGATTGATGATTCGCTAAAGGGATAACTTCGGATCCGGGCGCGTGGTGTCCACGTACGCGCTCGGGCCAGCCGGCCGCGGTGTGCGGCCGGCCGACCCGGCGGCAGGGTCACTCAGCGGCGGCGGCCACGGGTTCCGCGGCCTTCGGCTCCGAGTCGTCGGCCTTCTTGTCGGTGTCCTCGATCAGCTCGCGCTCCCACTCGGCGAGCGGCTCGTCGGCGGCCACCACACCCGGCTCCGGCTTCTCGTCGCCGCCACGGTGCTTGCCGGAGCGGGCGATCAGGCCGTCGCCGACCGCCGCCGCGATCACGCGGGTGAGCAGCTCGGCGGAACGGATCGCGTCGTCGTTGCCCGGGATCGGGAAGTCGACCTCGTCGGGGTCACAGTTGGTGTCGAGCACCGCGATCACCGGGATGCCCAGCTTGCGGGCCTCGTCGACGGCGATGTGCTCCTTCTTGGTGTCGACGACCCAGATCGCGGCCGGCACCTTGGTCATGTCCCGCAGACCACCCAGCGTCCGGGTGAGCTTGATCTTCTCCCGGGAGAGCTGCAGGGTTTCCTTCTTGGTGTAGCCCGCGGCGGTGCCGGACAGGTCACCCAGCGCCTCCAGCTCCTTCATCCGCTGCAGCCGCTTGTAGACCGTCTGGAAGTTGGTCAGCATGCCACCGAGCCAGCGGTGGTTGACGTACGGCTGGCCGACCCGGGTCGCCTGCTCGGCGATGGCCTCCTGGGCCTGCTTCTTGGTGCCGACGAACAGGATGCTGCCGCCCTCGGCGACGGTCCGGCGAACGTACTCGTACGCCGTCTCGATGTACTCGAGGGTCTGGCGCAGGTCGATGATGTAGATGCCGTTGCGCTCGGTGAAGATGAAGCGCTTCATCTTCGGGTTCCAGCGGCGGGTCTGGTGCCCGAAGTGGACACCACTTTCCAGCAGCTGACGCATGGTCACTACGGCCATGGTGGGGTGCTCCTTCGATGTCCCTGGTTGTCACGCCGGGCCGGTTGGCCCGGCGTCCTGGCGCCTGGTCGACGGTCATGGTGGGCCCAATCAAGATCGGGACCAGGGGGCCGTCGTCCCACGGGCAACCGTGGAAAGGGCGCGCGAGGTCGACCGCGCAGGGCGGTCGCCATTGCCAAGTGTACGCCCCGCGCCCCTCGCCTCCGCACAAGCCCGGCAGGCCGGGCTATCGCGGGGACACCGGTGACGCCGGGGACGAGTGGTGCGTTCCGGCTCAGCCGGCGGCGAGCGCGGCAGCGACGAACAGGACCAACCCGACGGTGAGGTACGCGGTCGGCGGACGCAGCCACACCCTGCCCGGATCACCGATGGCCGCACCCCCGGTCAACAGCGCGTACATGCCGGTGGCGAACATCGGGAGGCCGAATGCGAGGAATGCCCCGGAGATGACACCGCTGGGCGATACCGGCCCGCCCACCGCCCCGTCCACCAGGATCCGGAGTGCCGGTACCTCGAAGACCACCACCAGTACGGCAAAGAGCAGGGCGATGACCGGGCGGCGGGTCCGGTACACGCCGTCGCCGGCCGGCGGACCACCCGTACCGATCCGACGCGGGCCGTCGGCCGGCTCGCCGTACAGGCCGGCGGGGTCGCCGATCGGGAACTCCGCGCCCGGCGGGAGGTCACCCGGCCGGGCCGGGATCATGATCATCGGGCCGGTGGGCAGGTGCAGTGCCCCGGTGGCCGGGTCGACCTGCGGGGACGGGCCGGCCGCGGCGGCGTCCCGGTCGTAGCCGCCGGGCCCGAGCGGGACCTCGGCTCCGAGTCCCGCCGAGGCGGGCTGCTGCGCGCCCCGGCCACCGGCGACGATCGGGTAGCCGGACAGCGGCGGCCGTTCCGCGGCGACCGCGCTCCGGGCCGGTTCGGTCACGCCACGGGCCGGTTCGGTCACGCCGCGGGCCGGTTCGGTCACGCCGCGGGCCGGTTCGGTCACGCCGCGGGCCGGTTCGGTCACGCCACGCCCGCCGTCGACCGCCGGGTCGGCCAGCCGCCCTGTGGTCTCGGCCCGGCCGGGCGGGACATCGCCGCCCCGGCCCGGTTCACCCGCGTCCCGGCCGGCGCGTTCCGCGGGTACGGGAACGACGTCCGGCCGTACCCGGATCGCTTCGAGCGGGTCGCGCCCCAGGTCGAGCGGCTCCGTGTAACGCTCGGCGGCGGCGTACCGGTCGGGCTCGTTGCGGAACCGGTCCGGCTCGGCGCGGAACCGGTCCGACCCCCCGGTGAAGCGGTCCGGCTCCCCGGTGAAACGGTCCGGCTCCCCGGCGAAGCGGTCCGGCTCCCGGCCCGGGCGGTCGAGGTCGGCGACGAAACGGTCGGGATCGGCGGTGAAGCGGTCCGCACCAGCCGGGTAGCGATCACGGTCGCGGCGGGAGTCGGCGTCCGGGTCGACGGAGCGGCGGTCCGAACCGGCCGCAAACCGCTCGGACTCCGGGCTCGGGTAACGCTCGGACTCCGGGCTCGGGTAACGCTCGGACTCGGCCGGATAGCGGTCGGCGAGCGGGTCGGTGGTGGCGTGCCGGCTCTCCCCGGGCGATCCCGCGCGCGACTCGGTGCCCGGATAGCCGTCCGCCGGGTAACGCGTGTCGGTGCTGGTCCGCCAGTCCGACTCGGGATATCCGCGGTCGTCGGCGTACCAGCGCGGCTGCTCCTGACCCTCGGGGAAGTTCCGTTGTCCGTCCACGATCGGGCACCGTAAACGACCCGCCCGAGGCGGCGCCAATTAGATGACCTTGATGCCCGGCTTGTTGCCGCTTCTGACTTCCGGCCGACGCGCCGCTTTTTATCCGCGTTGCGGAGATTCCCCGGCGGAGGCCTGGGCACACCGACGGTCGGGGCGCGTACCTGCACGTGACGAAGGTCGCTGCGCGCGGCGGCAGGTCAGCGGACCATCACCCGGTATGACGGTCACCGAGGAGTTCGCCCTGGCGGAGATGTTCCGCCGCTTCGCCCGGCACGAGTTCCGCGGTGTCTCCCCCCGGTACGAGTACCTGTCCGGACTGCTCGCCGAGCGGCCCGACCTGTCCGGGCCGCTGCGCGCCGCCAATCCGGGCCAGCGGCGGGCGATCCTCTACTTCGCCGCCGTGCAGTACCTGCTCCGGACGACCGCGGCGGGGCATCCGCTCGCGGCGTACCTGCCGACCCTCGGCGGCGGGCGTGGCGTCGACGACGGGCTGGGCGTGGCGTTCGCCGACCTGGTCGGTGCGTACCGGGACGAGCTGACGGCGATCTGCGGCACTCGGACCACCCAGACCAACGAGGCCCGGCGGGGTGCGGTGCTGCGGGCGGGTTTCGGCCGGGCGGCCGCGTACGCCGAGGATCGTCCGCTGCACCTGGTCGAACTCGGCACCAGCGCCGGCCTGCTGCTGATCAGCGACCGGTACGCCTGCCGGTACGTCGGCCCGGACGGCCGCACCGAGACGTACGGGCCGGCCGGGGTGTCGGAGGCGCTGACCATGACGGTCGGGCTGCACGGTCCCGGCTGGCCCGAGCCGGCCGCCGCCGAGCTGACGATCGCGGATCGGGTCGGTATCGACCTCGCCCCGATCGACGCCACCGACCCGGTGGCCACCGACTGGTTGCGGGCCTGCGTCTGGCCGGAGCAGACCGAACGGCTGGCCCGGTTGGAGGCGGCGCTCGCCGAGGTGGCGCTGGTCGGACCGCGGCTGGTCGCCGGGGACATGGTGCAGACGCTGCCCACGCTGCTCGCGGAGGTCCCGGACGAGGTGGTGCCGGTGGTCTTCGCCTCGATGGCGCTGACCTATCTCGACCGGGCCGACCGGCAGCGGCTGGCCGTGATCCTGGCCGAGGTCGGCGCCCGGCGTGACCTGACCGTGGTGCTCAGCGAGGCCTCCGTGTCCGGTGCCGAACTCTTCCTCGACCGACGGCCGGCGACGGCCGGACCGCCGGGGGTGCTCGCCGCCGCGCTGCTCACCGTGGTCGCCTGGCGCGACGGCCGGGCCACCGTCGAGGTGCTGGGGCGCACCGGCGGGCACGGCGACTGGTTGGAATGGCACCCCATGACGTACGCGTACGCGCCGCCGTCCGCCTGACCAGCGCGGGAAGTCGGCCACTTAGCACAGCGGTGGCTTGATCGTCCGGCTGTCCACAGGGGCCTCCGTCGTCCACAGGCTCGCCCTCGCCGGCCGCGTCGCACGGCTGTCTCGGTCACGCTCGACTTCATGACCCTGGAACGGAAGGCGGTCGGCGCGTACGGCGAGCGGTGTGCCGTACGGCACCTGGTGGCGAACGGTCTGCGGGTGGTGGACCGAAACTGGCGTACGCCCGCCGGGGCGCACGGTCCGGCCGGGGAAATCGACATCGTCGCCTGGGACGGTGCCGTACTGGCGTTCTGCGAGGTGAAGACCAGGCGAGGCGCCACCTTCGGTCCACCCGCCGAGGCGGTCGTACCGGCAAAGGCGCGGCGGCTGCGGCGGCTGGCCGCGCAGTGGCTGGCACAGTCCGGCGCGCATCCGGCCGAGGTCCGCTTCGACGTGGTCTCGGTGTTCGCGCCGGCCCGCGGCGCGGCTCGCGTCGAACACCTCAAGGGGGCCTTCTGAACCCCGGGCCGCCTGAGCCCCGGCCGGTGAGCTGCGGCAACCGGCGGCAGAGGACACCGACCGGGGCACGGCTCACCAGCGGGGCAGGGGCGGAGTGTGGGTCAGCCGGGGTTGGCGGCGTTCCAGTCGACGAGTTCGGGCGAACGGTTGGTGATGATCCCGTCCACCCCGAGGCCCTTGAGCTGCTGCCACTGGTTGGCCGAGTCGACCGTCCAGACCATCAGCGCGACCCCGGCGGTGTGCAGGTTGGCGATCACCGCCGGCCGGGCGGTCAACGCCGCCACCGCCGGGTTGTACGCGGTCAGGTGGTACTGCCGCGCGATCGCCACCGGGTCCGCGTCGAGCGTGCTGCGCAACAGACCGAGCGGGATCTCCGGGGCAAGCTGGTAGCTGTAGGTGAGCGCGCTGGTCTCGAAGCTCTGGATGAAGACCCGACCGGTCATCTGCTCGGCCCGGATGATGTCGATGATCCTGGCGACCTCGGCCTTCGTGTGGACACCCTTGATCTCCAGCAGCAGCTTGCCGCCGCGCGTACGCAGGTCGGCCAGTTGCTCGGCCAGCGTCGGCAGGCGTACGCCGGTGAACTGCGGGCCGAACCACGAACCGGCGTCGAGTTGCTTGAGCTGGGCGGCGGTGAGGCTGCGGATCGCTCCGGTGCCGTTGGTGGTGCGGTTCACCGTGCTGTCGTGCATCACGAAGGGCACGCCGTCCTTGCTCGGCTGGACGTCGTTCTCGATCCAGTCGGCGCCGTTGCTGCGGGCGATGTCCTGCGCGACGAGGGTGTTCTCCGGCGCCACGGCGGAGGCGCCCCGGTGGGCGATGACGGTCAGCGGCGCACCGACCGGCCGGATGTACGGGCTCGGCGCCAGCTCGGTGACCTTGACGTTGTCGAACGAGACGGTGGCGCCGTTCACGATCAGCGCCTGTACGCCAGCGGCCGAACGCTGCAGACTGCTGGTCCGCAGCACCTCCCGGCCGGCGAAGAACCAGCGCGCGTTGATGCCGTGCACCTCGGCGGCGATGCTGATGTCCCTACCGGTGCCGGCGGCCGATGGCGCCGCGGCTGTGTTGGTCACGTTCCACGTGTTCGCCGTGGTGAGCTGGGCGAACTCCAGCCCGTTCGCGGCGGTGCTGCCGCTGCGCAGGGTGGCGATCCACCACGGCGGGGCACCGGCGGTCGGTACGTCGAGCCCGAGCGCGGTCCACCGGGTCGCCTCGGCCACCGACTCGAACCGGACCGTCGCCTCGAGCCGGAAATCGTTCAGGTGCCGACCAAAGGTGATCTTCTTCGAGCCGCTGCCGGCGGCCCCGTACAGCCGTCCGTTCTTGACCGTCCAGTCACCGTCGACGGCCCGCCAGCCGGCGGGCAGGCCGCCGGTGTCGAAGTTCGCGGAGACGACGACGCTGCCGGGCGCGGCGGCGGCCGGCGTGGTGGTGTCGACGGCGGTGAGCGTGGCCACCGAGGCGGCCAGCGCCAGCAGCGCGACGGCGACCCGGCCGGGGGTGGTGGCACGGGCGGGCGTGAGGCCCGATCGAGTGAAGACCATGATTGGGCACGGTAGGGCGGACCGGGGAACATCCGACCCGGAACCGGTGACGAGTACGGAAATCAGGGATGTACGGCTCATCGCCGGCCGAAGTGGCTGATCCCTCACGGAAGCGGACCCAGGCTGGTGGCGTGCACCGGCCGACCGGTTAGAGTGCCGGGCGTCATGACGAGCACTCCCACGGCCGCTGCCGCTGGCCGCCCCCTGAGCAAGCTGCCGTCACTGACCGGGTTGCGGTGGATCGCCGCGATGCTGGTCTTCGGCTTCCACGTCGGGACGATGCGGGTCATCGCCGAGCCCGACTACCACGCCGTGGTCAGCAAGGTGTTCACCCTCGGCCTGTCCGGGGTCCAGTTCTTCTTCATCCTGAGCGGCTTCGTGCTGGTCTGGTCGGCCCGACCCGGTGACACCCCGCTGGCGTTCTGGCGGCGGCGAGCCGCGAAGATCTTCCCCAACCACGTGGTGCTGTGGGCGGCGGTGCTGCTGCTCGGGCTCTACTGGGCGGACCCGTTCAATCTCAAGGTCGCGATCACCAACCTCTTCCTGGTGCAGGCCTGGAACCCGACCCCGGGGTGGTTCTACAGCGTCAACACGGTGAGCTGGTCGCTCTCCTGCGAGCTGTTCTTCTACCTGTGCCTGCCCCTGGTGCTCCCGCTTATCCGCCGTCTGCGGCCCTGGGTGCTGGTCGCGGTGATCGTCGCGATGCCGCTGCTGATCCTCTCCCTCTGGCCGGGTCAGCTACTGGTGCCGGAGGCGGACCGCTGGTGGTTCACCCAGGTGTTCCCGCTGGTGCGTTCGCTGGAGTTCTGGATGGGGGTGGCGGCGGCCGAGCTGATGGTGCGCGGCCGGTGGCGCGGCCCCAACCTCAAGATCGCCACCGTGATCTTCCTGCTGACCTGGGTGGCCGCCACCCAGTGGATCCGCGCCGAGCTGTGGACGACCCTGCTGGCCGCCGCGTACATCCTGGTGATCGCGGCGGCGGCCGACGCGGACGTACGCGGAACCTGGTCGCCGTGGCGGTCCCGGCCGATGCGCTGGCTCGGCGAGGTCTCCTTCGCCTACTACCTGGTGCACGTGTTCGTGGTGACCAGCGTGATGCGGGCGACGAACCACCAGGGTGGTTTCCCCGGTTGGCAGGGACCGGCCGCCGCCGTCGGCTTCCTGCTGCTCAACCTCGTCCTCGCCGGGCTGCTGTACCGCTTCGTCGAGACCCCGATGATGCGCCTGCTCGGACCCCGTCGGCGCCCGTCGCCGACCACACCGGCACCGGTACCCGATCGGGAAGCCGGGCATGTGCCGGACCGGATCGTGCCGCACCAGCGTGGTACGGCCGACCGGGACCGCGACCCGAACCCGGCGGACGGTCCGGCCGGGGATCGAAGCACCGCACCGGCCCGGAACGCCGAACGGGTCAACTGACACCCGACGGCCGACGGCCAACCGTCCACCGTGGTCGGCAACGGTCGAGTGGGCGAGCCGTTCAGGGTGACTGCACCGGGTACGCGCCGGGGGCGTACGGCATCGAACTGGACTGCGGTGGCGGGAAGTCCCGGCGCTCGGTCTGGGCGAAGCCGGCGGACCGGACCTGCTCCCGAGGCCAGCCACCGGCCTCGTGGAACAGCCGCAGGGCGGTGTCCACCACCTCACCGAGCGGTTCATGTGCCTCGATGTCGATGGTCGCGCCAGGGGTCTCGATCCGAACCTTCGTCGGCCCGGGCCGGGTGGTGACCGCCACGGTGGGACCCTCGGTCGAGATCGCCACCGTGGGAACCCCGGTGGTGACCTCCACCGTGGGGACCCCGGTGGACGCCTCACCGGTCACGGTCAGCGGCTCGGTGGACGCCTCACCGGTCACGGTCAGCGGCTCGGTGGACGCCTCACCGGTGGCGGTCAGCGGCTCGGTGGACGCCTCACCGGTGGCGGTGGATGCCTCGGTGGGTGGTGCCGCGGGCTGGGCGGGAACGCTCGTCACGGCATCATTCTGCCGCCGCGACGCCCCGCCACGCCACGTGCGGTCGCCCGGCTGCGGCTCAGCGGGCCCAGCGCAGCGGGAGTCGAAGATGCGCTCACCCCGTACGCCGAACCGGGTAGCGACCGTCACACCGAGGTCCAGATCACAGCAGTCGGTCGCCGGGTCAGCTTGGTGCGGCCACCGCCACCTGCCCATAGTTGTGGCTGCCGTACGGGCGTAGGCGCTGCTCAGCGTGCCCGACCACTATTTGACGCCCGGAGGATTCCCCGTGTCGGTTAATGATCGACTGTCCGCGCTCGCCGAGCTGGCCGAGGCCGAGGTGATGTTCCAGTTCGAGTCCGGCGCACCGGAGGACGTCCGGTCCGCCCTCGGGATGGCACAGACCCGGATCGGCGGCGGCGTCGCGTTGTCGATGCGACACGACCCGGCCGGCGGCTACTGGAACAAGGCGCTCGGCTTCGGCTTCGGCGAGCCGGTCACCGCCAAGACGATCGCCGAGGTCTGCGACTTCTACCGGGAACAGGGCCGCCAGCAGGCGACCATCCAGATCGCACCGTCCCGGCTGCCGGACGACTGGGACGAGATCTGCGCCGCGCAGGGCATCACGCCGGGCTCGTACTGGGTGCAGCTGACCCGGGAGGTGACCGACTTCCCGACGGTCGAGACGACGTTGCGGATCACCGAGGTCGACACCAGCCAGGCGGCGCAGTGGGCCTCGGTGCTGATGCGCGGCTTCGGCATGCCCGAGGAGGGTCTGGCGGAGATGATGGCCGCCACCGTCGCCCACCCCGACTTCCGCGCGTACGCGGCCTGGGACGGCGACGAGATGGTCGCGGCCGCCAACCTGTTCGTCCACGGCGAGGCCGGCGGGATCTCCGGCGCCTCGACGCTGCCCACCCACCGGGGTCGGGGCGCCCAGTCGGCACTGCTGGCGGCCCGCGCCCGGGGCGCCGCCGAGGCCGGCTGCCGGTGGCTGACCGCGCAGACCGGCCGGCCGGCCGAAGGTGACCATAACGCGTCGCTGGAGAACATGCGCAGGCTCGGCTTCCAGATCAACTACGACCGGCGCAACTGGGTCTGGCAGGCGGACGTCCTGGCCTGACCGGGTTCTGGCAGGCGACCGACACCGGCCTGATCGTCTGCCAGGTGGGCGACTCGTCTGCCAGGTGGGCGACACCCGGCTGGCCGGGCTCAGGTCGGGGTGACCGCCGGTCGCCACATGGGTTGGATGCCGGGGCCGCCGTCCGGCAGCACGATCGGGGCACCGAGCGCCCGGAACCCGTGCCGCTCGTACAGCTTGCGATTGCGGGGTGTGCTCGCCTCCAGGTAGGCCGCGACCCGGTCGGCATCGGCTCGGGCGAGTTGGTGTGCCAGCATCGCGCCGCCGAGCCCGCGACCCCGGTGCTCCGGTAGGACCACCATCAACTGGAGATACCAGTGCGGCTCGTCGCGCGGGTGACGGCGCTGGGTCAGCTCGTGCACGAGGGCCATCCGGGGCGCGTACTCGCCGTATGCCTGGGCGAAGACGGCGGTCAGCTCCTCCGGGGAGGGGCCGGGTGCAACCGCGTCACCGTCGGTGTACTCCCAGAGGGACAGCCCTGCGATCCCGCCGGAGTCGTCCTGGGCGACCAGGATCTCGCCGGTGGCGAGCACCCCGTGCACCCACCCGACGGTCTGCTCCGCGCCGGAGCCGAGCCGGTCGCGGCGTATCCGCTCGTCCGGTACCACCCAACCGACCACGGCCTCGTCCAGGCTCGCCTCGCCGAGGACGGTCGCGATCGCCGCCGCCTCGTCCGCGCCGGCCCTTCGTACGGTCACACTTCCAGCCATCGTTTTCCTCCCCCGTTCCGGAACAGCAACCATAGTTCGGGCCACGATGGACGGCCGCCCCCACGGAACCGAAGTTTGAGTCTCCGGTGAGTGGAGGGTGCAGGCTGCTCCCATGGACGACGGCACCGACCCGCAGCGGTACACGATCGGGCAGTTGGCGCGGCGTACCGGGCTGGCGGTGCGGACGATCCGCTACTGGTCCGACGTCGGGGTGGTGCCGCCGGTGGACCGGTCGGTCGGTGGTTACCGCCGGTACGACGCGAGCGCGGTGGCCCGGCTGGACCTGGTCCGTACGCTGCGTGAACTCGGTCTGGGCCTGGAAGCCGTACGCCGGGTGCTCGCCCGGCAGGACGCCCTGTCCGAGGTGGCGCGGCTGCACGTCAGGGCCCTCGACGCGGAGATCCGTACGCTGCGGCTGCGCCGAGCCGTGCTGTCCACCGTCGCCAACCGTGGCAGTACAACCGAGGAGCTGGCATTGATCCACAAACTGGCCCGACTCTCGGTACGGGAGCGCCAGCAGGTCATCGACGACTTCGTCGACGAGATCTTCGCCGGGGTCGACGACTCCGACGGTCTGGTGGTCGCGGGATGGATGCGGGAGTTGCCGACGGAGTTGCCCGACGACCCGACCGCCGAGCAGGTGGACGCCTGGGTGGAGTTGGCGGACCTGGTCGCGGACGAGGACTTCCGTCGGTCCGTACGGCGAATGGTGTTGTCCGGCCGGGACGACAACCGGCTGGACTTCGGTCTCACCATCCGCCCGGCGGTGATCGAGCACGCGGGGCGGGCGGTGGCGGAGGGAATCGCGCCGGGGTCGGCCGAAGGCGTGGCGGTACTCGCCCGGATCGTCCCCACCGACCTGCCGGAGCCGGAGCGAGCCGCCCTGCTGACCTGGCTGGAGACGGTGGCCGATCCCGCCGTGGAGCGGTACTGGGAGTTGTTGAGCCTGGTCAACGGGGTTACCCCGGCACCACCGGCGGTGCCCGCGTTCACCTGGCTGCTGGCCGCACTGCGGGCGACGCGACCCGGCTCGCCGACCCCGACGCACGCCCGGTGACGAAGGACAACCCTTATTGCAAACGGGTGGCAGCAAGGGCATGCTCTGGATCATGTCCGCGCCCGATACCCGCCCGCCGATCCGGCGATCCCTGTTCGCGCACGCGCCGATCCGGCTGAACCCGCAGGCGGTGCTCCGTGACCTGCTGGAACGGGTGGACGCCGACACCCCGCCGTCCGGGCCGGACGGGCCGGTGGCACAACTCGAACGGCGGGTGGCCACCCTGCTGGGCAAGGAAGCGGCGCTGTTCTTCCCCACCGGGACGATGACGCAGCAGGTCGCGCTCCGGATCCACGCCCAGCGCCGCAACGTACCCGCGTTCGCCGCGCACCCGCAGACGCACCTGGAGGCCTGGGAGGCGCAGGGCTACCAGGTCGTGCACGGGCTGCGTTTCCACCCGGCCGGTGACCGGCACCGGTTGATGACCGGCGCGGACATCGAGACCATCGGTGAGCCGCTGGCGGCGGTGCTGTGGGAGTTGCCGCAGCGCGACATCGGCGGCCTGCTGCCCGAGTGGGACGACCTATTGGCGCAGGTCGAGACGGCACGCGCGGGTGGGGCGGCGACGCACCTGGACGGGGCCCGGCTCTGGGAGGCGCAGACCTACTACCGCCGACCGTTCGACGAGATCGCCGACCTCTTCGACACCGTGTACGTGTCGCTCTACAAGGCGCTCCAGGGCGTACGCGGCGCGATCCTGGCCGGTGACGCGGCGACGATCGCGGAGGCGGCGGTGTGGCGTACCCGGCTCGGTGGTGCGATCCACGACGCCTGGCCGCTCGCGCTGGCCGCGCTCGCCGGGCTCGACACGCTGCTGCCCCGGATGCCGGCCTACCGCGAGCACGCGATCGCGATCGCGGCGGCGATCAACGCCGACGGCTTGGCCCTGGCCTGGCCGGACCCGCCGCAGACACCGATGTTCCACGTACACCTGCCGGCCGGTCCCGCGGCAGTCGAACGCGCCGCCGCCGCGATGCTGGCCGAACACGGCGTCCAACTCTTCGGTCGGATCCGGTCCGCGCCGGATCCGACCAGGTCGAGCTTCGAGGTCAGCGTGCACGAAAACGCGATGGACTTCACCCCGGCCGAGGTGGTCGACCTGCTGCGGGAGCTGGTGCTGCGCGCGGTCCGCGACTGACGCCTAGCCGGCGTCCGCGGTCACCGCCGGGCTCTGCACGGGTACGCGGTGCCGGCTGAGGATCGACACCCGGTTGAACGCGTTGATCGTGATCGCCGCCCAGCTCAGTACGGAGATCTCGTCGGCGGTCAGCACGGACTCGATCCAGGCGTAGTCGGTGTCGCCGATCCGCTCCCCCGCCACCAGGGTCGCCCCCTCGGCGAGCATCAGCGCGGCCCGTTCCTTCGCGTCGAACAGCTCCGTCTCCCGCCACACGGACAGTACGGAGAGCCGGTGCGTGGTCTCGCCCTCGGCCAGCGCCCGCGCGGTGTGCAGTTGCAGGCAGTAGCCGCACCCGTTGAGCTGCGAGACCCGGATGTTGACCAGTTCGAGCAGGCGACGGCCCAGGCCGAGTTCGGTGGCCTGGGCGCGTACCTGGATCGCGGTCGCGTTGAGCGACTTGAAGATCGCGGGTGACTGCTTGTCGAGGTAGAGCCGGCGGCCCGGTGTCACCTACGCACCGAGCCGGGCGAGCAGGTTCGGGGTGACCGGGTCGACCAGGTCGTCGTACTGGTGGTGGCGACCGAGGTACGACTTCACGAACGGGCAGATCGGCACGATCCGCAGCCCGGCGGTGCGTACGTGGTCGAGTGCTCCGGTGACGAGCAGGCTGCCCAGCCCTTGGCCGCCGTACTCCTTGCCGATCTCGGTGTGGAAGAAGACCCGTTGGCCGTCGTTGTCGAAGAACTTGGCGAAACCGGCAACCGTGCCGTCGACGGTGATGGTGTACCGGTGTCCGGGCTCGTCCAGCTCGACGGTCGGTTCGGGGGCGGTGTTCGTCATGGCGTGTCTCGACTCCTTCTCAGAGGTACGGGGCTCAGGGGCGGAGCTTCAGCCGGCCGCCCGGCAGCGGCGGCGCGGGAATGAGCTGCTCCCAGTCGGAGGGGAACGTTCCGTAGGGCAGTTCACCGGTGCCGGTGTCGCCTTCGCCGAAGGCCTGTGCCTGCCAGCGGTTGCGGTACTCGACGACCTCCTCGTGCGTACGCCCGATGAAGTTCCACCACATGATGATCCGCTCGTTGAGCGGCTCACCGCCGAGCAGCAGGATCCTGGCCGGTCCCTGCTCGGCGGTTACGGTGAGGGTGGCCGGTCCCGCCTGGACGAAGAGCAGTTCGGACTGACCGACGCCGGCACCGGCGACGGTGATCCGGCCGTCGTCGACCAGGATGCCGTGCTCGAAGGTCGGGTCGACCTCGATCGTCACCGTCGCGCCGGCCTCGATCCGGATCTCCGCCCCGACCAGGCGGGTGGCCGTACGGACCGGGGAGGTCGAGCCCATCAGGGATCCGATGAAAACGCTCAGCTTGGCCCCGGCGAGGTCGATCGGCTCGGGGGTGTAGTGCTCGAACCGTGGCTCGCCGTGGCGCTCGTGGTCGGGCAGGGCGATCCAGAGCTGCGCCCCGCGCAGGACGGTGGTGTCCGGGGTGGAGAACTCGGAGTGGGCGATGCCCCGGCCGGCGGTCATCAGGTTCACCTCGCCCGGCCGGACCGTACGGACCGAACCGACCGTGTCCTTGTGTTCGATCTCCCCGTCGAAGAGCCAGCTCACGGTCTGCAGTCCGGTGTGCGGGTGCCCGTTGACCGACATCCCCCCGGATTCGGTGACGTCGTCCGGGCCGTAGTGGTCGACGAAACACCACGCGCCAATCAGCGACCTGGCCCGCTGCGGCAAAGTCCGGCGTACGTTCAGCGCCCGCAGCCCGCCGAGCGGGACCAGCCGGGGTTCCAGGATCTGGAGTCCCTCGGGTCCGGACTCGCAGGTGGTGAACTCCGGATCGGCCTCCGTGGTGCTCACGTACGTCCTCCAGCCTCCCGACGGCTACCGGATCTCCGCCGTCAACCCAGCGAGCGTAGCCCGCGCCCGGAGTGAAAACACTTGGCCGGCATCGGCTGCCCCCGACCATGCGATGATCGGCACGCTGCCGTACCCGAAGGGCCTTTTCTTGACCACGATCCGTGTTGCCCATGCCGACGAGATCCCCGCGCTCGTGCGGTACCCGGACGACGCCGAGCGTTCCGCCGGCACCGCCGCCTACCTGACCGACCTGCTCGCGAAGCGCTGCACCCGACCGGAGTGGTGCCTGGTGGCGGAGGAGGACGGTCACCTGGTCGGCAGCGTGGTGCTGTGGGGGATGCCGGGCCACGAGGTGCCCGGTGATGTCGTGCTTCTGGAAGCGCCCTGGGACGACGAGACCGACCCGGCCGTCGGGCTGGCCCTGCTCGCGGAGGCGGCGACCCTGGCCAGGACGCTCGGCGCCACCGAACTGGGGCATGTGGTCGACTCCCCCGCTCAGGCACCGCAGTTCCAGCGCCACCCCGAGCAGCGCGGTGAGCTGCTGCGCCGGGCCGGCTTCACGGTGGCCCGCGACGGGCGACGTTTCCGCTGGGTGGCGGGCGGGGAGCTGCCCGCGCAGGACGGGCGGCTGCGGTTCCGGTCGCTGGCCGAGCTGGGTCGGGAACCCTTCGTCGACCTGCTGGAAACCCTGCTCGGCGACACCGCCGACGCCAGGCTGACCGAGGACGTACGCCGGCACGGCCTGCGCCGGGCCGCCGAGCTGCTGTTCGAGGAGACGGCCGAACTCCGGCACGAGCCGCAGTGGTGGGAAATCGGGTACGCCGCCGACGGCAGTCCGGCGGTGGTCAGCCTGCCCGCGCACAACCCCGCGTTCCCGGTGATCGGATTCGTCGGGGTGGCTCCCGCGCACCGGGGCCGGGGCTACAGCTCCTCGGTGGTGGCGCGGGGCACGGCGATCCTGGCCGAGAACGGCGCGACCGAGATCCGGGGCGACTGCGACGTACGCAACGTCGCGATGTTCAGGGGCTTCCAGCGCGCCGGTTACGACAACTTCGCCAACCGGATGGAGTACGTCCGCCCGCTCTGAGGCCTATTTTGGCAGCTCAGGTCTGGTTGGGCAGCTCGCGGCGCATGCAGACCCGGGTGGTGAGGTCGAGGCCGAAGGCGCGTTCCGCCTCCAGCACCTCGGCCAGGCCCGGCGTGATCTCCCCGTCGGTCAGCTCCCGGTAGCCGCAGCGGGCGTAGTAGGGCGCGTTCCACGGCACCGTCCGGAACGTGGTCAGCGTGCACGCCGCGAGCCCCCGACCGGCTGCCCAGTCCGCGACGTGGTCCAACAGCACCCGGCCGATGCCCCGGCGGGTGTGGTCCGGATGGACGCTCACCTGCTCGACGTGGGCACAGCCGTCGACCAGGTCCACCACCACGAAGGCGATCACGGCACCGTGGTCGTCGCAGCCCACCCACGCCCGCCCCGCCCGCTGGTACGCGGCGAACACGTCGGGGGCGAGTGGCTGGTTGTCCGCGATGTCGGCCATGCCGATGTGCCGGAAGAGATCACCGGCGGCGACCTGGATCACCGGCAGGTGCACCAGGTCTTCCGGGGTGGCGGGCCGCACCGGCACCGTGGCGGGCTGAACTGTCATGGTTGCGCACCCAACCAGGTCGGCTGGACTGTTGTCGACCGCTTTGCCGGCGAGGTGCGCCGAAAGATCAGCTCTTGTCGGCGGGCAGGTGGTTCGTGGCCCAGCGGGAGATCTCGGTAAGGACCGGAACGAGCGCCTGCCCACCCGGGGTGAGCTGGTACGACACCGCCACCGGCGGTCCGGGCTCCACCGTACGGGCGACGAGGCCGACCTCGGTCAACTCGGACAGCCGGTCGGAAAGCACCGAATCGCTGACACCCTCGACCGCTCGGGACAACTCGCGGAACCCAGCCGGCCCGTTGCGCAGGCTGCCGAGCACCAGGGCACTCCACCGCTTGCCCAACACACCGAACGCGCGTGCCAGGGCCGCGTCTGCGCGGTCGCAGTCGCCTGCGTGGTTGACGGCGCCGGTCATGCCACCAAAGCTAGCAGATCCGCTGGCGCTATGCTTTTCGAAGCGGCTAGTCTTGCCGACGGTTCACCCGGTATTAGAAGTGACTATCAAACCTGGAGCGACGAGCAAATGACTGAGACATCCCGCCCGCGTCCGAGCGTGGCCGTCCTCGGCGGCGGGTACGCCGGATTCAAGGTCGCCAAGGCACTCGACGACGTCGCCGACGTGACCCTCGTCGACCCCTCCGACGCCTTCCTGCATAACGTGGCGTCCTGGCGCGCTCTGGTCGAGCCGGAGTGGGTGGAGCGGATCTTCCTCCCGTACAGCCGGCTCCTGCACCACGGACGGTTCGTGCGCGACCGGGCAGCCGCGGTCGAAGGCCGGCAGGTCACGCTCGCCTCCGGCGAGCGCCTGGAGCCGGACTACCTGATCCTGGCCACCGGCTCGTCCTACCCGTTCCCCGCCAAGAGCGACGAGACGGAGAGCACGACCGCACAGGCCAAGTTCCGCGACGCGCACCAGGAGTTGCGCGGCGCCCAGCGGGTGCTGCTGGTCGGCGCCGGGCCGTCCGGCCTGGAACTCGCCGGGGAGATCAAGTCGTCCTTCCCGGAGAAGCAGGTGACCCTGGTCGACTCCGGCCCGGACATCCTGCCCGGCCGGTTCGACCAGGCCCTCCGCGACGAACTGCGCGCCCAGCTCGACAAACTCGGGGTCGAACTCAAGCTCGGCAGCCGGCTGAACGCACTGCCCGGCATCGCCCCGGCCACCGCCGGACCGGTGTCGGCCACCACGGTCGACGGTGAGGAACTGACCGCCGACATCTGGTACCGGTGCTTCGGCGTCGGCCTGCAAACCGACTACCTGCACGGCGCGCTCGCCGAAGCCCGCAACGAGCAGGGGTACGTCCGGGTCGACGGCCAGCTCCGGGTCACCGGCCAGGAACGGGTGTTCGCCATCGGCGACATCTCCGACGCCGACGCCAACATGGCGGGCATGGCGACCCGGCAGGCCGAGCTGGTCGCCGCGAACCTGCGCACGCTGATCACCGGTGAGGGCGAGATCACGACGTACGAGCCGGCCGGGGTCATGATCGCGGTCCCGCTCGGCCCGGAAGGCGGCGCCGGACAGCTCCCCTGGATCGAGGGCATCGCCGGTGCCGAGGCGATCTCCGGCATCAAGGGCCGCGCCATGCTAGTCGAGATGTACAGCGCCCAGTTCGACGCCCCCGAGCGGGTCTGACCCGACGAGCAGGATCGGGGAGGTCCCGCCTGGGCGGGGCCTCCCCGTATTCCTGTCCGGGTCGGTTGCCGCCGACCCGGAGCCTCACACCAGGTACACGTCAGCGGTGGTCCCGTCGGGCCGGGTAACCGTGAGGTGCCCGTCCGGGGCCAGGTCGTGCAGGACCGCCGCCACCCGGAGCGCCCGGTTCATCGCCACCGTGCGATTGGTGCCCTGCTCGGCCGCGAGCCGGGTCAGCGCCTCGTCGGCGGGCCGGACCAGGTTCACCGTGACCTTGACGTAGGAAATGGTCACGAGGCGCGATCCGTCGCCGCGACAACCGGTGCGGGTGCGTCCGGATTCCGGACTTTGATCGCCCAGGCGAGTTGCGGGCAGCCGTCGGGGGTGCACTGACGGCACGTCCCCGGCTGCCAGGGATGCCGGCCGGGCTGGTGCTGCCGCAACGTCAGGTCTGCTCCCATCCTGATCGCCGCTGCGGTCAGTGGCTCGTCCATCCGGCTCATGGCGCCACCTCCCGCATGATCGCGGCGACGCGTACGTAGTTGCCGAAACAGGGCAGGTGCCCCGGCCGATCCGGATCCGTGCAGGTCGACCAGTGGGCGGACACCCAGACTTCCTGCTCGTTGTCACGGGTACGTGGGTCGGTCGGGTCGACGGCCACCACCCGGATCTCGGTTTCCGCTGTGGCCGGGCCGGCGCTGGCGTACCACTCGCCGGGTCCGAGGCGCAGGAGCGTGCCCCGAGGCACCGGGCCAATGTCCACCGTCATGTCACCGCCTCCTGTTTCACGGCGGCCAGCATCTCCGGATCGGTCACGAGCTGCCGCGCCCACCGGAGCCGGCTGCACCTGCCGGGCGCGTAGCACGGGCACAGCCCGCACTCCTCCCCAGCCTCGTGGCGGGCAACGATCACGCGGGCGATCCCGTGCAGTGAAGGCCATAGGGACCGAGAGAATCTGGAGAACCACTGCTGGAGTTCGTTCATCGCCGCCGCCACACCCACCGGGGGCGCCGGGTGTTCCAAAGGATCCGGACCAAGGCCCCCGTGGACCGGGCCACCGGCGGCTCCGACACCGGCGGAGCGTCCGCCGGCCGGTACGCACCGCACCGCGCGGGGTACTCGGTCGCCGGGCCGGGCCGTACCGGTGGGGCCGGCTCCGGATCAGTGGGTTCGAGCCATCGCATCGCATTCCTCCATCAGGTGGCCGGAGGGGCGCGACGACCCGTCCAGGGCAGCGCACCTCCGGGTGCCGAGCCTGCACGGGGTCAGGCCGGACACGATCGGGGAGCACGACCGATAGCGGAAGACGATCCAGGAATGGGAACCGCTACCGGCCGCGCTCACTCCCATCGTTACGGCACACGACGACGGTCACCAGGAGTTACCTGTCCGCTACCTGTCCGGTTGAGCTTGCGGACAGATGATCGTTCAGCTTCCCGCGTTAGCCAACGCCTGCCGGTATTCCGTCGTCCACTCGGCGTCGCGCTGATCGTCCGGCAGGCTGTCCAGCCCTGCGCGCAGGTTGTCCACTGCGGCGGCCGTGTTGCCGAGCGCCAGGTACGCCAGCCCGATGCCCATCCGGGAGAACGTCGGCGTCAACCAGTACGCGGCGCCCAGAGGCTCTTCCGCAGACGCAGTCTCGGTGAGGTCGCTCGCCGCGCCAAGCAGGCGTCCAGCCGCAGCCCTATCCCCCAGCAGGGCGTACCCGTGCGCGGCCTGCACCGCGTCGCCAACCCGCTGCAACGCGGTCGCCCCCGGCGTGTTGTACGCGGCGAGGAAGTGCCGCACGATGCCGCGAGAATTCCCACGCTGGCGTTCCAGATAGCCACGGAAGTTCTCCGCCTGGGCGGCAAGCGGCCCGTTGTCGATCTCGTCGGCCTGGTCGGCCGCCTCGACCAACACTCGCGTTGCCTCGGCGTCGTTGCGAGCCTCGGCGTGCAGCCAGCCGACGAACTGCGTCCACTCGGCAGCGACAGCATGCATCTCGGACGCGTGGGGACCGCGAGCCTGCACGGTGAAATCCAGGACGGTGCGCCACTGCGGCACGGCCCATGGCAGCATCATCGGCGCGGGCATCGCATCATCAAGGCGTCGCTGTGCAGCCAATGTGTCGGCGAGCAGGTGGACGGTGGCGGCGTCCAACCGCGATGGCCGGTCGATCACGTACTCGATTCGCTTTTGGTCATCCGGCGTGGTCACCGCTGGCGCGTCGGCAACCAGCGCGGCGAGCACCCCGCCGGCTTCAAGCGCGTCGTCCAGGCGTCGGGCAGTCTCGGGTGTCGGCCGACCTCGGCCGATCTCCAGATCGTGCAGGTAGCTCTTGCTGAAGTAGACACGCTTGGCCAGGTCACGCAGGGACAGACCGCGAGCGATACGCAGCTCAAGCAGGCGTGCTGGGAATCGCGGGTCGACGATGGGCGCGGGCGGCATCGGTACTCCCCGGGTAGAGGACTGGACAGCGGAACCGCCGGGCCTCTGCCCCCGGGAGTCGCCAGTTCGGACGGTACACGGTCAGAACGATCGAAGGCGCCGGCCACGACCCGAGATATGGAGGGCCAGGGGTATTCGGGTACCACTGGCCGGAACGGGACGGCAGCCGAGACTTTGGGACTGGCGACCGCCCGCCGACCCGCGGTGGCGCCCTTCGTGAAGGGACACGAGGGATGGAGCGGAGCTTCGTCCGGCACCCGGCATACCTGGAGGGTTATCTCTACAAGCTGATTTGCTCCGGTGCGGCCTTCGCACCTAGGCACGATGGCGCCTCAACTGGGTCCACGCGATGAGGTTGACCTGCGGTTGCCTCCGCATCACCAACGACGTCGGAGGATAGGTTCAACCTTTATTCGCTATCTGCCACTTAGGACTAAAGCGGATTGATGTATGTAACTCGCCACGGTTGATCATGCATGAGCGTGCGCAGACGTGCTGAACGCACCACCTGCGCCTCGGCCGGTTGATGGTGAGGCTGGATCCGGAGAGGGGCACCACTAATCTGTCCTAGGTGCATCGACAGGTAGCGCAACCTACTTCTCCATCGTGGTCGAGATTTCTTCTCGCCCACGGTTGGGAAGGAGGTGGTGCGAGGTGTCGCAACCGACCGGGCCAGCCGGCCCGGAGCAAGATCCGCCGACCGGTCGCTACCGGAAGGCAGGTGACCTGGGGGTCCTGATCATCAGAATCCTCACGGAAACCGTCCGGCTGATGGACGCGTTCTTGTCCGGAAGCTGGAGTGGCCCCACCTAACCCAAGGGTTAGACGGGGCCACCAGCGGGAGATTCCCTCGCCTCGGGGCTGCAACCATGGGGCGGGGGGACTCTCCGATCCCAGGTGTTCCGCAAGCGCAACACCAGCAGGTTTGTTCATTATCTGAGCGGAAGCTAGCTCGATTCTGACACGGAAGTCGCATGTATGCGACATGCATGTCCTACTCACGCGTCATACCTGACACATGGCGCAGGCGAGGGACGCCCACCTCTGGTGATCCAGTCACGAGCCCGGCGCCCCCGTCGCCGCCCCTGACTGCCACACGGGTCGACCCTTCGATAGCGTCGGCACTCCACCAGAACGCCCACCCGCGCTTCCGCACCCTGCACGATCTAATTACGCCCGTACCATAAGATCGCAATGTCATCATTACTTACCCTCCGTCCGGAATAAGACCCGATAGCACATCGAAGGCTTGATCGTCCGGCTGTCCACAGGGCCCCTACGTTGTCCACAGCGGTGCCGAGCCGCCAGCGCTGCCCTGCGGGCATCGGTCATCTTTCAGCCATGACATCCCTACGACGAGCGAGATCCGTACACCTGGCAGCAACGCCCTGCGCGACACCAGCAGCCGGACCGCCGAAATGCCGCCAACGCCCGCCCGACACTGATGAGTTTGGGTCGTCGCGGTGAGTTACGCGAAGGTGCTCTGTGTCGGTCTGGTTGGGGTGACCGGGCATCTGGTCGAGGTCGAGGCCGATCTCGCTCCCGGACTGCCCGCCGTGGTCCTGTCCGGCCTGCCCGACACCGCGCTCAACGAAGCCCGCGACCGCGTACGTGCCGCGATCGTCAACTCCGGGCAGCACTGGCCCAACCGCAGGATCACCGTCAACCTGCTTCCCGCCACCCTGCCCAAACACGGCTCCGGCTTCGACCTCGCCATCGCGGCGGCCCTGCTCGGCGGCTCCGGTGAACTGCCGCTGGCGCCGCTGGAGGACGTGGTCATCCTCGGTGAGTTGGGGCTGGACGGGACCGTCCGGCCGATTCGGGGCGTACTGCCGATGGTCGCGGCGGCTGCCCGAGCGGGGATCAGTCGGGTGGTCGTACCGGTCGGGAACGCCGCCGAGGCTGCGGTCGTGCCGGGCGTACGGGTACGCGCGGTGGACAACCTACACCGCCTCGTCGCGTACGTCCGGGACGGGAGCGCGCTGCTCGAACCGCCGCCTCGGCAGGCGGCGCCACCCGTGCAGGGGCCGGACCTGTCCGAAGTCGCCGGTCAGGGGCTCGGTCGGCGGGCGATCGAGGTCGCCGCAGCGGGTGGACACCACCTGTTGCTGCTCGGGCCGCCCGGTGCCGGCAAGACGATGCTCGCCGAACGACTCCCGTCGATCCTGCCCGAACTGGACGATGACACCGCCCTGGAGGTGACCGCGCTGCACTCCATCGCCGGCATCCTGCCGCCGGGCGGAGAACTCGTACGCCGACCGCCGTTCCAGGCCCCGCACCACACCGCGACGGTGCCCGCGATCGTCGGGGGCGGCTCGGGGCTGGCCCGTCCCGGAGCCGTGTCGCTGGCCCACCGGGGCATTCTGTTCCTGGACGAGGCGGCGGAGTTCCAGTCGCGGGCGCTTGACGCGCTGCGGCAACCGTTGGAACACGGTCGGGTACTGATCAACCGGGCCAACGGTGGCACCGAGTATCCGGCCAGGGTGCAGCTCGTACTCGCATCGAATCCCTGCCCGTGCGCGAAGCCGGCCGGCGATACTCACTGCGAGTGCACCCCGCTGGCCCGTCGCCGGTACCTGTCCCGGATCTCCGGCCCACTGCTGGACCGGATCGACGTACAGGTGGAGCTGAGCCCGCTGCGGGCGGCCGAACTGATGGACACCGGCGAGTCGAACGAGTCGTCCGCCGAGGTGGCGGTTCGGGTCGCGGCGGCGCGGGCGGTGGCGACCGCCCGGTGGGCGAAGCTCGGCTGGAAGGTCAACGCGGACGTACCTGGTCCGTACCTGCGGCAGGCCCGCTGGCGGCTGCCGGCGGCGACCACGTACGGGCTGCGTCGGCGCCTGGACCAGGGAACTCTTTCCGCCCGTGGCTTCGACCGGATCGTCCGGATGGCGTGGACCATTTCCGACCTCGACGGCCGGGACCGGCCGGACGCCGATGACGTCGACGAGGCAACCCACTTGCGTACCAGGGAGGCATCATGAGCAACCCGCACCGGGCCACGTCGGCGGAGCCGATCCGCCCGACCCCGGACCCACTGGACGAACTCGCGGAGATCAAGCTGGCCCGGGTCGCGCTGACCTGGCTCGCCGAACCGGGCACCTGGTCGGTCTACCGGCTGACGAACGAGTACGGGCCGGTCGACGCGCTGGACCGGCTGCTCGCCGGTGACGTACCTGATCGGCGGTTGCGTACGGCGGTGGCGGCTCGACTGGCGGCGGGCGACCCGCGCGAGGTGGCCGCCGCCGCGATCGCGCACACCGAGCGGCTCGGCGCCCGCGTCGTCGTACCGGAGGACGACGACTGGCCGTCGCAGGTACGTGACCTGGAACGGCTGTCGTTGCCCGGCGCCGAACGCAAGATCGACCAGGAAACCGCCCCGCCGCTGGCGATCTGGGTACGCGGACAGTGGCCGCTGGCCGAGACCCTTGACCGGGCGGTTGCCGTGGTGGGTGCCCGAGCCGCGAGCCCGTACGGTGGCTACGTCGCCACCGAACTTGGCTACGGACTGGCCGACCGGGGTTGGACGGTGGTTTCCGGTGGGGCGCACGGCATCGACGCCGCCGCGCATCGGGGCGCCCTGAACGCGGGCGGGCTGACGGTGGCCGTACTCGCGTGCGGGGTGGATCGGCCGTATCCGGTGGGCAATAGTTCGCTGTTCGACCGGATAGTGGAGAGCGGTCTGCTGATCAGCGAGTGGATGCCGGGTGCCGAGCCGCTGCGGCACCGGTTCCTGATCCGCAACCGGCTGATCGCCGCCGCCACCGCCGGTACGGTGCTGGTCGAGGCCGCCGCCCGCAGTGGCGCCACCCAGACGTTGCGCCGCGCGCTCGCCATCAACCGCCCAGCGATGGTCGTCCCCGGCCCGGTGACCTCGGCGATGTCGGTGGGCGCGCACGAACTGCTCCGCGAGCATCCGCGCAGCCGGCTGGTCACCGGGCTTCCGCACGTACTCGAAGAGGTCGGTCGGATCGGTGCGGACCTGGCGCCGCTCGCCCGCGCGCCCCGGCAGCCGCGCGACCTGCTGGACGACGAATCGGCCCTGGTCCTGGAGGCACTCCCCCGCCGGGGCACCCTCGGTCCGGACGAGCTGGCCGCCCGAGCCGGCCTGGACGTACGCCACACGCTGCGCAAACTCGCCCTGCTCGAAGACCTCGACCTGATCGTCCGCCGCGACGGCGGGTACGCGATCGCCGCCCCGTCCTCGCGCCCGACCACCGCCCGCTGATCCGGACCGGGCCCGTGACGGAGAGTTCCGCCACGGGCCCGGCAACGGTGCGGTTCGTCAGTTCGGGGCGTGCACCGAGTTGGCGGCGTAGTCCCTGGTGGCACCGCGTACGTAAAGCTGGGTTGACTGGTTGCCGGAGAAATACTGCTGGATCGAGCCGACGAACGGCGTGCTGGAGGCGTTGCGTCCGTACGCGTCGGTGTAGACCGTGGTCGGGCCGGTGTTCTGCACGGTGAAGGTGCCCGGCCGGAACTCCCGCAGGGTGCCCTTGAACGGCGAACGCGGATCGTCCCAGGCGACCTGCTGCCCGGTCTGCTGGGTGACCTGGCGGGCCTGGTTGCAGTAGTCACCGCCCGCGAGGTTGGTGTAGCACAGGTCCACGATCCGGCCCAGCCGGTTCGGCAGGGCAGGGTCGTAGTAGCGCGACGGGTTGACCACGTAGAACAGCGGGGCGAGGCGGAAGTTCAGCCCGGAACCGGTCACCTGGACGTCGGAGAACCAGAAGTCGTCCATGTCGGACACGGTGAACGGCACCGGGTTCGGGTAGAGCGGGTCGTAGTGCGTACGGCCCTCCCGGATCGCCTGCACGCAGCCCGGCTCGGTGATCAGCCGGCCCAGCGACCGGGTTTCCGACGGTGAGTCCGCCGGCACCGCCGGACCTACGTTGATGAACTGGCCGCCGAAGCCCGGACATTCGCTGGGGCTGAACCCTCCGGCCCGGCCGAGCGGGATCAATCCGCTGTACCTGGCCTCGGTGACCTGGCCGTTCGACTGCGAGCAGCGTTGGTTGAGGAGCAGTTCGTGGACGTTGTTGGTGAACGCGTCCGGGGAGTGGGTGCCCTGGTGGAACTTGAGCAGGACGTCGCAGGTCGCGATCGTGGGGCCCTGCGGCGGTAGGAAGCTGCTGCCGTTGTCGCCCTGGATCACGTTGACGTTGTTGACCGACAGCACCTTGTGCCCGACGTGGTCCTCGTGCCGGTGGCTGTGCTCCGGCATGGCGTCCATCATCACTTCGCTGGTGTAGCCGAAGGCGGGCCACCGGGCGGTGCTGTACAGGTCCGAGTTGCGCGGGTCGTCACCGTGTTCGTGGCCGAAGTTGCAGCCGCTGGGATCCCGGCTCGGGTGCCAGGTCGGGTAGACCTTGCCGTCGGGTCCGTACGTCCAGTAGCGGGCGTGGAGTTCGACCGAGCACTCCCCGGACCGAGGCTGGTATCCCTTGTCGTTGGCGGTGGCGATCAGGGTGTACGCCCGGCTGGTGGGCGCACTGGCCGGTGGGAGCGCGGTGCCCCAGGTCGGGTTGCCGGGCGGTGCCGAGGTCGGCGGTGTGGTCGGCCCCGAGGTCGGCGGTGTGGTCGGCGGCTGGGTCGGCGGGCCGGTGGTGGGGTTGGGACCCGGCGAGCCGGTGCAGGTGGTGCCGTTCACGGCGAAGCCGGTCGGCGCGGGATTGCTGCCGCTCCAGGACCCGTTGAAGCCGAACGAGACGCTGGCACCGGTGGCGATGCTCCCGTTGTAGCTGACGTTGCGGGCGGTGACCTGGGTGCCGGATTGCGCCACGGTGGCGTTCCAGGCCTGGGTGACCCGCTGGCCGGCGGCGTAGCTCCAGGTCAACGTCCAGGAGCTGACCGGGTCGCCGACGTTGGTGACGGTCACCGTCGCGGTGAAGCCGCCCTGCCATTGCGAACCGACCGTGTACGTGACGCCGCAGCCGGGGGCGGCCACCGCGGGCGCGGCGACGGTGACCGCCAGTGCACTGGCGGTCACCACGACTGCCACGGTCACGGCTGACCACAGCCGGGATCGAGGTCGATGTAGGCGCATGCTGGTCCTCCGAGCGATGGTGGGTGAATCGACGGGGACACGGCGCTCCGGCATGCGGCGGTGTCGGACGGCGAAACCGGGGTACCTGCTCGGATCGGAGCGGGGCCGCACCGGTCAACGGTGCGGACGGAAGGAACACCCGGAGGAGTGGCGACAGATCACCATCGATTGATTTCCATCTATGCTACTGCTCGTGTCGGGCATGTCAACGAGCGCTGGTCAGGCCTTGGCGGCGGCCAGGATCTCCAGGTAGTGCGGGTTGTACATGACGCCGAGCACGTTGCCGAACGGGTCGAGCACCGACGCGGTGATGAAACCCGAGGGGCGGTCGACGCGGGGCTCGTACTCCTTGGCGCCCATCGACATCAGTTTTTCCAGGGCCGCCGTCACGTCGTCCACGTGCCAGAACAGAACAGCGCCACCGGGCTCGGTCGATGCGCCGCCGGGCCGGTAGCGGCCGTCGATCAGGCCAAGCTCGTGCTGGTAGTCGCCGATCCGGAACTCCCGGTATCCGGGCTTGCCGTCCGGACCGGGGAACTCGAAGTACGGCTCGACGCCGAGCAGCTCGGCGTACCAGCGGGTCGCCGCCTCCAGGTCGTCGGCGAAGTAGGTGACGGTGGCCATGCCGCGCAGGATCGTGTTGCCACTCATGGTGAACCCTCCAAAGTTGTTCGTTCTCGCTGGTCAGTGCGTTTTCGTGGTGCTACGCCGGACGCTACCGGTGTTTGCGGAACCTCCCGTTCCTCAATGCCTGGCAGACTTCGGCAATGTTGGAAACCTCGGTCCGGCTGCTGCGCCTGCTGACCCTGTTGCAGACCCGGCGCACCTGGTCGGGCGCGGATCTGGCGACCCGGTTGGACGTCACCACCCGGACCGTCCGCAACGACGTCGAGCGGCTACGACAACTCGGCTACCAGGTCCACTCGTCGACCGGCGTCACCGGTGGCTACCGCCTCGGCGCCGGTACCGCGCTGCCGCCGCTGCTACTCGACGACGACGAGGCCATCGCGGTTGCCGTCGGGCTGCGCGCCGCCGCGGGTGGCACGGTTGCCGGCATCGAGGACCCCTCGCTGCGGGCCCTGACCAAACTCGAACAGACTCTGCCCACCCGGCTGCGCCACCGGATCGACGCGCTCCGCTCGGCCACCGAATCCGCGGTCGGCGGCGGGCCGACGGTGGACGTCGACACCCTCACCGTCATCGCCGGTGCCGTACGCGACCAGGAGCTGCTGCGCTTCGACTACCTCGATCGCGACGGCCAGACCAGCACCCGCCGGGCCGAACCCCACCGGCTCGTCTACACCGGACGCCGCTGGTACCTCGTCGCCTGGGACACCGACCGGCACGATTGGCGTACGTTCCGCGCCGACCGCATCAGCCCCCGCCTGCCGAACGGGCCGCGCTTCACCCCTCGGGAACCTCCCGAAGGCGGGGCGGCCGACCACGTCATGCGCGGCCTGCGCTCACTGGCGTGGAAATACCGGGCCCGCGTGCGCCTGCACGTGCCGGCCGAGGTCATCGCCGAGCGGATGCCCCCGGAGGCCGGACTGCTGACCGTGATCGACGAGCGGAACTGCCTGCTGGAAACCGGATCCGACCTGCTGCACGACCTCGCCGGATTCCTCGGCCACCTCGACGTCGCCTTCACGGTGCTCGACCCGCCCGAACTCCGCGACCACCTGCGTACGCTCGCCGACCGCTACTCCGCCGCCGCCGGACAGTCCAGACGGGACGGACGTGACACCGATAGCGACGACGGCATCCCCCACTCCCCGTGACATCCGCGACATCGATGGGGCGTAGCCTTCCGCACGGCTCAGCGCAAAGTCGCCCAAACGGAGGGTTTGTCATGGCTCTGGTACGACGCGCGTCCGTTCTGGACAACGCCGGACAATTGGTGGTGACAGCGGTCGGACGCGTTGCCGCCGCCCAGGCCAACACCGCAACGTCCACCCCGGTCAGCGGCGACGGATCGGCCGCCACCGGTGCCACTGACCCGGGTCAGCCGGCCGGTGGCAACGGTGAGGCGCCCGCCGCCGAGGCCGCCTCGGCCACGTCCCAGCAGGCCGGGTTCGGTGCCGTGCTCGCGGCGTTCGCCACGATCGGTGCCGGTGGTTACGGCGCGTGGCAGATCTGGTCCAGTGGTGGGGCCGCCGCCATCATCCAGCCGCCGGACACCACCGCCGTCTTCGGTACGTTGCTCGTCTTCGCCGCCGCGGTCGAGCGGGTGTTGGAGCCGTTCTCCCGGTGGTTCCCGGGACGGCGCACCGAGGCCGCGCTCGAACAGACGATCGTGGCGCTGGCCAACCGGACCAGCAACCCGACCCACGCCGACCTTGCCGCGGTGGCACAGGCGAAGGCGCAGGTCGAGCGCGCTCGGGGTAACCGGACCATCGTCGCCTGGGGCATCGCGACCGCGCTGGCCACAGTCGCCTCCAGCGCCGGCGGTTTCTACGTGCTGCACGCGGTCGCCGGTCCGGAGTGGGACGGGCTGCCGGTCTGGGTCGACGCGATCGTCACCGGCGTGATGGTCGGCAGCGGCACCAAGCCGGTGCACGACCTGATCAGCCGGGTCCAGGGCGCCAAGGAACAGGCCCAGAACCCGACCGCCTGACGGATCTGCTTTCCCGGCGGGCCGGACCGGAGGAACCCTAATCCGGCCCGCCACCATCCCGCCCGACCGGTAGGTCTGCGGCGAGCCCGGAGGCTCCCGGCTGGACCCCGAAGGATCGCGGCGACCCCGGATGTTCGCGGCGAGCCGGCTTGACTCCGGTCGGCGTACGGCCGACGGTCACGGGTGATGAGCCGCGAGACCCGCAGTACCCGAGGGATGCACGAGCGTCTGCCGCAGCCGATGCGCGACGCGGTGGACGACTTCGCCCGGCACCTGTCCCGGGTGGAGAACCGGTCCACGCACACCGTGCGGGCCTACGTCGCGGACATCGTCTCGCTGCTCGACCACGCGGTCCGGCTCGGCTGCGCCAGCCCCGCCGACCTGGACCTCGCCGCGCTGCGGAGTTGGCTGGCGAAGGTCCGTACGCTCGGCGCCGCCCGTACGACACTGGCTCGGCGAGCCGCGTCGGCGCGTACGTTCAGTGGCTGGGCACACCGGACCGGACGGATCGCCACCGATGTCGGTGCAGCGCTGGCCAGCCCCAAGGCGCACCGGGAGCTGCCGAGCGTGCTCCGCGCCGACCAGGCGACCACGCTCGTGCTGGCCCCCGGTGACGAGGCGTCCCCGCTGCTGCTGCGGGACCGGGCGGTGCTCGAACTGCTCTACGGCACCGGGGTACGCGTCAGCGAGCTGTGCGGGCTGGACCTCGGCGACGTCGACCACGCCCGACGGGTCGTACGCGTGCTCGGCAAGGGCAACAAGGAACGTTCCGTCCCGTACGGCGTACCGGCGCAGCAGGCGCTCGACGACTGGCTCCGGCTCGGGCGACCGGCGCTGGCCGGGCCGGAGAGCGGGGACGCCCTGCTGCTCGGGCAACGGGGCGGGCGGCTGCTGCCGACCATCGCCCGTCGGCTGGTCGGCAACTACGCGACGGCTGCCGGGCTGCCGCGTACCAGCCCGCACGGGCTGCGTCACTCCGCCGCCACCCACCTGCTCGAAGGCGGCGCCGACCTGCGCGCCGTACAGGAAATGCTGGGACACGCCTCGCTGTCCAGCACCCAGATCTACACCCACGTCTCCGCCGAACGCCTCCGCGCCGCCTACCGCCAAGCCCACCCCCGCGCCTGACCACGGTTCGCCAATTGGACGGCGACCGGGCCGGGAGCGGGGATTAGGATGATCACGTGAGCGACGCAGCGTCAACGCCGCCCGAACCGATTCCCGGGGCTCGCCTGCTCTTCTCGCTCGACCCCGCGGTCACCCACCTCAATCACGGCTCCTTCGGCACCGTGCCGATCGTCGTCCAACGCGCCCAGCAGCGGTTGCGCGACGAGACCGAATCGAACCCGCAGCGGTTCTACACCCGTGGGCTGACCGACAGGATCGCCCACGCCCGCCGCTACCTGGCCACCTTCCTCGGCGCCGACCCGGAGGGCACGGCACTGGTCGGCAACGCCACCACCGGGGTCGCGGTCGTGTTGCAGTCGCTGGGTCTGGAGCCGGGCGACGAGGTGGTCAGCACCGACCACGGGTACGGCGCGGTCGCCTGGTCGGTCGAGCGGGAGTGCCGGCGTACGGGCGCGGTGGCGAGAACCCTGACCGTGCCGCTGGCCGCCACGGACGAGGAACTCGTCGAGATCGTCCGGTCCGGTCTGCGGCCGGGGCGGACCAAGCTGCTGATCGTGGACCAGATCACTTCGCCCACCGCCCGGCTCTTCCCGGTCACCGCGATCGTCACGGTGGCCCGTGAACTCGGCATCCCGGTGCTGGTCGACGCCGCGCACGTGCCCGGCATGCTGGCGGTCGAAGTGGACAAGATCGGGGCCGACTTCTGGGTCGGCAACCTGCACAAGTGGGCGTACGCGCCGCGCGGCACCGCCGCACTCGTGGTGGCCCCGCGGTGGCGGGCACGGATCGAACCGCTGGTCGTCTCCTGGGAGCAGGAGAACGGGTTCCCGCTCAGCGTCGAGTACCAGGCGACGCTGGACTACTCCGCCTGGTTGGCCGCCCCGGTGGGTGTGTTCGCCCTGCGCAGCCTCGGTGTGGAGCGGGTCAGGGCGTACAACGCCGGGCTGGCCGCGTACGGGCAGCGGGTGGTGGGTGCGGCCCTCGGTCTGGGACCGGCCGACCTGCCGGACCCCGGCGGACCGACGATGTCCATGCGGCTGCTTCCGCTGCCGGACGGTGTCGCGACCACGTTGCCAGAGGCGATCGCGCTGCGGCAGCGGGTCGCCGACACGCTCGCCACCGATGTTTTCCTCGCGCCGTGGAACGGTCGGGGCTGGTTGCGGCTCAGCGCCCAGGTCTACAACCGGGCCGAGGAGTACGACCGGCTCGCCGAGGCCCTGCCCGGTCTGCTCGCCGCCGCCCGCTGAGTCCGCCGAGCCGCCGATGCGGCACGCTGAGTCCGGCGAGCATTCGGGCGGCGGGCGGCGGGCGGGTGAGCACCGGCAGCAGCCGCACGCGGGCGAGGCCTAGCAGGGCGAGCGGGTCGAGGTACTGCTCGCCCCGGCGCAGCCCCCAGTGCAGGCAGGCCGGCGCGGGACAGCCGGGGTGGCCGGGGAGCAGGGTGCCGAGCGGATCCCCGGCGGCGAGCCGGTCACCGGTCTGCACCGCCGGTTCGACCGGCTGGTAGGTGGTCCGCAGCCCGTCTGCGTGGGCGAGGCTCAGCAGCGGCGTGCCGGCGACCTGTCCGGCGAAGAGCACCACTCCGGCACCGGCCGCGCGGACCGGAACGCCGTCACCGCCCTCAAGGTCGACTCCGCGGTGGCCGGACTGCCACGGCAGCGGTGGCGGGTCGAACCGCCGGGCCACCCGGGGTACGCCGGCCAGCGGCCACTGCCAGGCCGACCCCACCAGCACCGCCTCCACCGCCTCCACCGCCTCCACCGCCGGAACCGCCTCCACAGCCGGCACCGCCTCCACCGCCGGCACCGCTGCCGCCGCTGACCGGACCGGTGGTACAGCCGTCAGCAGCGTCGCTGCCAGCAGCAGCACCGACAGGGTCGGGGCGGGGCGGCAATACGTCCTCATGGCCGGCAGCGTGCCCGGTGCTGTCGGGCGACGCAACGGCTACGGGGCGGGCCTGTGGACAGCCGGACCGGCTGTGGAAAACGCCCGCCGAGCGTGTTGATCTGCTATGGGGTCGGATGCGCCCGGCTCGGGACCTTCGCCCCTGACCAGCGGCGATCAGCCGGTGGATGCTCGGGCGCGTGCGACCGCCGGGTTCGCAGGGTTGGAGACGGGTCGATGCGTTACGCCGTGAACGGGTTTCTGTTGATCGTGCCGCTGCTGCTACTCGACGCGCTGCTCGGCAACCGGCTGCCCCGGGAGTACCAGAAACAGAGCTGGAACGCGGTGCCGCGTTGGCTGTCGGTAGCCGAGACGGCGCTGCGGATACCGGTGTTGCTGGTTCCGCTGCTGTTGCCGATCTCCCTGTCCGGGCCGGTCCAGCAGGCTGGTGCGGTGCTCTACCTGGTCGGGGTGCTGGCGTACGCGGCCGCGTGGGCAGCCCAGATCCGGCACCCGCACAGCGCGTGGAGCGTCAGTACGGCCGGTTTCCTCGCGCCCGCGTACACACCGGCGCTGTGGCTGACCGGCATCGCCCTGGTCGGCGCCGAACCGGTCCTTCCCCACCTCGGGTTCCTGCCGGCGGTGTTCCTCGGCTTCGTCGCGGCCTTCCTCGTCACGCACAACCTGCACGCCCTGTACGTCCACCGCCACCGGATCTGACACCAACCGTGGTGGGGCGTCGATCGAAGGTCGGGACTTTGGTCCTGCCGCAGTGGGGTGTTCCGGCCCGCGCGGTGGGGTGCCGGCGCGGGAGATGGTGAGGGTGTCAAAAAGAGCTCCTAACAGCGGAGGCAACGATGACCACCATCAACAGCGGCGGCAAGGCTCCGGCGGTCCCGGCGCACGCCCTGGAACAGGCCCTCTCGCCGGGGCACATGCTCACCACCACCGCCGCCCGGGCCCTGGCCGTGCTCCGGATCAGCACCGGGTTCGTCTTCCTCTGGGCGTTCCTGGACAAGACCTTCGGCCTGGCGTACTCGACCCCCAGCGAGCGGGCCTGGATCAACGGCGGCTCGCCCACCAAGGGCTTCCTCTCCAACGTCGAGGTCGGTCCGATCCAGTCGATCGCCCACTCGATCGCCGGCACCTGGTGGGCCGACACGCTGTTCATGGCCGGCATGGCGGCCGTCGGCATCGCCCTGATCGCCGGCATCGGCCTGCGGGTGGCCGCCGGCTCCGGCGCGCTGATCATGGCCATGATGTGGCTGGCGGAGTTCCCCCTGGCCAGGTTCACCAGCGGTGGTGAGCCGTCGGGGTCGACCAACCCGATCACCGACTACCACCTGATCTACGCCGTGGTCCTGGTGGTCCTCGCTGCCGCGTACGCCGGGCACACCTGGGGCCTCGGGCGGATCTGGGCCCGCCTGCCCTTCGTCCAGCGCAACCGCTGGATGCTCTGACCCTTCCTCGGAACACGTACGGATGACCGCCCCTGCGGAGTCAGTCCCGACAGAACCTAGTCTTGGTCCGGTGCGCCCGCCTTGATCGCGGGCCCCGGACCGGGGAGGTTTACTGATGACCACGGTGAACGAGGTGAGCGGCCCGTCGCGGCTGGCCGAGCCGGGCGAGGGGATCAGCGCCGAGGAACTGCAACTGGCCGCCCGCAACCACGGCCTGCCGCTGGAGGCGCTGCGGTACGACGTGACGCCGGTCGGCCTGCACTACCTGCTCACCCACTACGACATCCCGGACACCGACCCTGAGAGCCACACGCTCACCATCGACGGTCTGGTGGACCAGCCTCTGATCCTTGACCTGGCCGAGCTGAAGCGCCGCCCCCGGGTCACCCACCGGGTCACGATGGAGTGCGCCGGCAACGGGCGCGCACTGCTGGAGCCCCGCCCGGTGAGCCAGCCCTGGCTGGTCGAGGCGGTCGGCACCTCGGAGTGGACCGGCACCCCGCTGGCGCCGCTGCTGCGTGCGGCCGGGCTGTCGGCGGACGCGGTCGACGTACTCTTCACCGGCGCCGACCACGGTGTGGAGCGCGGGGTGGAGCAGGACTACCAGCGCTCGCTGCCGGTGCCCGAGGCGAGACGCGAGGACGTGCTGCTGGCGTACGAGATGAACGGTGCCCCGCTGCTGCCGCAGCACGGTTCCCCGCTGCGCCTGGTCGTGCCGGGCTGGTACGGCATGGCGCATGTGAAGTGGCTGCACCGGATCGAGGTGCTCGACCGGGAGTTCGACGGCTACCAGAACGCGGTCGCCTACCGGGTACGCCAGCACGCCGACGATCCGGGCGTCGCGGTGACCCGGATCGAGCCGAGGGCGCTGGTCCAGCCGCCCGGCTTCCCCGACTTCATGTCCCGATCGCGGGCGGTGCGCCCCGGTACGGTCCCGCTGACCGGTCGGGCCTGGTCCGGTCACGCCCCGGTGACGAGCGTCGAGGTGACCGTCGACGGCGGCCTCACCTGGTCCCCGGCGACCCTGGAGCCGACCGTGGCCGGTACGGGCAGCACCCAGTGGGCCTGGCTCCGCTGGCGGTACGACTGGGTGGCGACCCCCGGTCGGTACACGCTGAGCGCTCGGGCGACCGACGCGTCGGGGCGTACGCAGCCGGTGGAGCAGCCGTGGAACCGGGGCGGGTTCGCGAACAACCTGGTGCAGCGGGTCGAGGTCGCCGTCCTCGACGACTGAGCGACGGTGTTCGGGGGTCGGCCCGCCCTGCGACCGGCCCCCGCCGTCAGCTCGCTGCCGTGCTCAGCTCGGTCAGCTAGTTACCGAAGCCGGAATCCGCTGGAAGGGAGATCTCCGGCTTTTCCAGCTCTTCGACGTTGACGTCCTTGAACGTCATGACCCGGACATTCTTCACGAAGCGCGCAGGTCGGTACATGTCCCAGACCCACGCGTCGTGCATCTCCACCTCGAAGTAGACCTCGCCGTCCGAGTTCCGCACGTGCAGGTCGACCTGATTGGCAAGATAGAACCGGCGCTCGGTCTCGACCACGTAGGAGAACTGGCGGACGATATCGCGGTACTCCCGGTAGAGCTGCAGTTCCATCTCGGTCTCGTACTTCTCGAGATCTTCCGCGCTCATCGCACTCCGCCTTCCATGGCCACATCTTCCCCCACCGACGCTGGCGGCCGAGGCTGCTCCCCCAACGCCACGCCGACGGTACCCCCTGGCGGGGTCGTCCGCTTCCTCGACTCATCCCCACCCACCCGCACCGGCCGCCGGGACCGTGGTGGGCGCCCGGCACGACCGGAGATCGACGCCACGTTCACGTACGAGAAGCGATGCTCCTCGCACGGGCCGTGACGCTCCAGCGCCGCCGTGTGCTCCGCCGTGATGTAACCCTTGTGCTCGGCGAACCCGTATCCGGGATACCGGCCGTCCAGCTCCACCATGATCCGATCACGGGTGACCTTGGCCAGCACACTCGCGGCGGCGACACAGGCCGCGACCTGGTCACCCTTCCACACGGCGAGCCCCGGCACACCGAGGCCGTCCACCCCGAAGCCGTCGGTGAGGACGTACTCCGGCCGGGTGGACAGCGACGCCAGCGCCCGGCGCATCGCCGCCAGGTTGCACACGTGCAGGCCGCGCGCGTCCACCTCGTCGGCCGGGATGACCACCACGGCGTACGCCAGCGCCTGGTCGACCACGGCCCGGTAGACCCGCTCGCGGGCGGCCGGGGTGAGCAGCTTCGAGTCGGCCAGCTCGTCGATCTCGCCGCGCCGCCCCTCGGGCAGTACGGCCGCGGCGGCCACCAGCGGGCCCGCACAGGCGCCCCGGCCGGCCTCGTCCGCTCCCGCGACATGCAGGAAGCCCCGCCGCTGCAGGGCGCGCTCCAGCGCGTACAGGCCGCCCTCGCGGCGGACCACGGTGCGCGGCGGGGTGAGCACTACCGCTCACCGCCCAGCAGACGGCGCAGCAGGGCGGGCAGCTCGGTCGGGTAGAACCGGTCGCCGGTGCCTTCGAGCTCGGCGACCGACCACCACCGGTGCTCGTCGATGCTGTCCCGCTCGATCTGGTCGAACCCGGCCGTGTCCACCTCGAAGGCCAGCTCGGCCGGCACCCGGACCAGGAAGAATTCCTGCTCCTGCCGATACCAGCGGCCGCCGAACGGGAACTCGGTGACCTCCTGCCAGACCGGCTCGCCGACCTGCTCCGTGTTCAGCCGCAAGCCGGTTTCCTCGGCCAGCTCGCGGGCCGCGCCGTCGACCGGGGACTCACCGGGGTCCAGACCGCCGCCGGGGGTGAACCAGTAACGGTGGTCGGGCCGCGCCGGATCCGAGCCCCGGAACAGCAGCACCCGGTCATCGCCGTCGAGCAGCAGCACCCTGGCTGCCTGACGAGGGGTGAAGACGGTCACCGGCTCAGCCTAGACGCGCCCAGTCCGCCCGAATACGGGCGGCCGGGGCGGAAGACGACGGATCGGGGACCGTACGGTCGGGTGTTACGGATTGGGGACCCCGTCGTACGAGTCCGGCACCGAAAGCCACTTGGCCCGGTCCAGCGGCCAGAAGACGGTGAAGGCCCGCCCGACCACCGAGTCCACCGGGATGGTGGCCAGGTTGATGTCCCCGTCGGGATTGCCGGCCTTCGACTGCTCCCAGTGCTCCAGCGAGTCGCCGGAGGCCGAGCGGTGGTCGCCCATCACCCAGAGCCGACCGTCCGGCACGGTGATGTCGAACTCCTCGTCGGCGGCCCGGTCCCGGACCCCGTTCTCGCTGAAGATGTACGGCTCGTCCAGCGAGTGTCCGTTGATCATCAGCCGGTCCTGCGGGTCGCAGCAGACGATGTGGTCGCCGCCGACGCCGATGACCCGCTTGATGAAGTCCTCGCCGTCGGGGTTGTTGCTCCACTCGAACGGCGCCCGGAACACCAGGACCTCGCCCCGGTGCGGCTCGCGGAAGTCGTAGACCAACTTGTTGACGAGCACCCGGTCGTTGATGTCCAGGGTGTGCTGCATCGACGGTGAGGGGATGTAGAAGGTCTGCAGCACGAATGCCCGGACCAGGACCGCGACCAGCACGGCCACGCCCAGCAGGATCGGAAGTTCCCGCCAGAAGGAATTACGCGGCTTCGGCTTGTCGGTCTGCTCGTCAATCACGGGTGGAGCCTACGATGCCGAGCTGGGAGGCGACGCCGGGAACTCGCGGAAACGAACAACGGCCCCAGAATCGGCAGCACGACCGCAAGCCCGGCACCGCCGTCCGATGTGACCGGGGGCCGCGCTCCGGCCGGCGCGGCGACGACCTCCGGCAGCTTCTCGAACGTCTCCGGCACCGACAGCGAGTCCCACCGGGCGTACGGCCAGACGACCACGAAGGCCCGGCCGATCACGTTGTCGATCGGCACCGGGCCCTGGCACCGGGCGTCCTGGGAGACGAGCCGATGGTCACCCATCACGAAGAGCTGACCCGCCGGGACCACCACCTCGTCGAACCGTCGGGAGCGGCACTCCCGGGGGTCGGGCGGGATGTCCAGGGGCGAGTCCTGCAACACGTAGGTCTCGTCGAGCGGGACGTCGTTGACGGTCACCCGGCCCTGCTCGTCGCAGCACTTCACCCGGTCGCCGGGGACACCGACCACCCGCTTGATGAAGTCCTTCTCGCCGGGGCGGCTGACCCCGACCAGGTCGCCCACGGTACGTCCCAGCTTGCCGACGAAACCCGGCTCGGGCTCGTCGCTCTGCTGTGGCGCCCAGCGGTCGGTGCCGCGGAACACGACAACCTCGCCCCGGACCGGGTCACGCATGTCGTAGACGACCTTGTTGACCAGCACCCGATCGCCGATCAACAGGGTGTCCTCCATGGACCCGGAGGGGATGAAGAACGCCTGGAGCAGGAAACTGCGGATCAGCACGGCAAGGCAGAAGGCGACCACGAGGAGCAATGGCAGTTCCTGCCAGAGCGGCATCTGCTTGCGGGCACGTCGGACCCGTCGGCGCCAGGGCTCGACGTCGTCCTGTTCATCCACGCTACGTACCACGCAACTCCCCGGTCCCGAGATACAGCACTACCGCCCGGTCGAGCCGAAGTCGGCCCCGGGCGGTAGTGCGGACGCGTCCCGCCCCACGACAACCGTCGCGGTCAGACGTTGCGCTTCTGCCCGTGCTGGCCAGCGTAGTCCCCGCCGGCCAGGACGGCACGCCCCCACGACCGGGGGCGATGCCGGACCGGGTCAGCTGGACTGCTTCTCGCGCTTCTCCTTGATCTTCGCCTTCTTGCCGCGAAGCTCACGGAGGTAGTAGAGCTTGGCCCGGCGGACGTCACCGCGGGTCACGACCTCGATCCGGTCGAGCGCCGGGCTGTTGATCGGGTAGGTCCGCTCCACGCCGACGCCGAAGCTGACCTTGCGGACGGAGAAGGTCTCCTGCAGGCCACCGCCCTGACGACGGATGACCACGCCCTGGAAGATCTGGACACGGGAACGGTTGCCCTCGATGACTCGGGCGTGCACCTTGACGGTGTCACCGGCGCGGAAGGCTGGGGTGTCGGTCCGCTGCGACTGGGCGTCAAGGGCGTCCAGGGTGTTCATCGCTGCATCCTCGTAAGGCTCACGGCGCACCGGGGTCGGCGCGCGGATTGGGTGATACTGATCTCCGCAGGAACCGGAGATCCTCGTAGCCGCCCGCGGCGCGGGCAACCACGGCAACCCCCCTACTTTGCCATATCGGCGGGCGGCACCTGAAATCCGGCTCCACGCAGGGTGGCCACGTCACGTTTGTCCAGTTGCTCGGCCGGCAGTACGGCCAGCAGGTCCGGCCGGCGGTGGGCCGTACGCAGCAGGGCCTCGTCGCGGCGCCAGCGGGCGATCCGGCCGTGGTCACCGGAGCGCAGGATCTCCGGTACGTCCTGCTCCCGCCAGCTCGGCGGCTTGGTGTAGACCGGCGCCTCCAGCAGCCCGTGCGCGTGCGACTCCTCGTCGAGCGAGTTGGCGTTGCCGAGCACACCGGGCAGCAACCGGGTGATCGCCTCCAGCATCACGATCACCGCCACCTCGCCGCCGAAGAGCACGTAGTCGCCGAGCGAGACCTCGGTGACCGGCATCCGGGTCTCGGCGTGTGCCAGTACCCGCTGGTCGATGCCCTCGTACCGGCCGCAGGCGAAGATCAGGTGCGGTTCGGCGGCCAGCTCGTGGGCGAGCGCCTGGGTGAACGGCACCCCGGCCGGGCTCGGCACCAGCAGTCGCGGCGGGGGCGTTTCACCGGCCGGGACCAGGGTGTCGAGCGCCTCACCCCACGGCTCCGGACGCATGACCATGCCCGGACCGCCGCCGTACGGTGTGTCGTCGACGGTCCGGTGCACGTCGTGCGTCCAGGTGCGCAGGTCGTGTACGCCCAGTTCGAGCACCCCGCTCGCCCGCGCCTTGCCGATCAGCGAGAGATCCAGGGGCGAGAAATACTCGGGGAAGATGGAAACCACATCGACGCGCATGCCACTCACACTCAGGCTCGGGGGACCAACCGGTCGCAGCTCGCAGGACCGACCCGGTCAGAGGTCGAAGAGGCCGGCGGGAGCGTCGACCACGACCCGGCCGGCGGCCAGGTCCACCTCGGGCACGATCGCCTTGACGAACGGGACCAGCGCGACCCCGCCCTCGGGTCGGCGCAACACCAGCAGGTCGGAGGCGGGCGCGTGGTCGATCCGGGTCACCTCGCCGAGCGGTTCGCCGGACGGGCTGACCGCGGCGAGGCCGACCAACTGGTGGTCGTTGAACTCGTCCGGGTCGCTCGGCGGCGGCACGTCGGCGCTGTCCACCCAGAGCAGGGTGCCGCGCAGCACCTCGGCGAGGTCCCGGTCGTAGAAGCCCTCGAAGAGGACCAGCGGGCGGCCCTGGTGCCAGCGGACCGTCTCGATGGTCAGCGACTCCGGCACCCGTACCGGCTCGCCCCGGTCGGTGACCGGTGCCGGGCCGGCGGGGACGGGTGCGTTGGCAGGTGCCGTCGGGTCGGCGCGAAACACCGACCCGACAGCGAACCGTGCCTCGGGTTCGTCGGTCCGCACCTCCACGGTGACCTCACCGTGGACACCGTGCGGCCGCCCGATCCGGCCAACGATCAGGAGCATCAGTACGAGTCGACGATGTCGACCCGGACCCCACGGCCACCGATCGAGCCGATCACCTGGCGCAGCGCCTTGGCGGTACGCCCGGACCGGCCGATCACCGTGCCGAGGTCCTCGGGGTGCACCCGTACCTCAAGCCGCTTGCCCCGGCGCGAGTCGACCAGCCGGACGCGAACGTCGTCCGGGTGGTCGACAATGCCCTTGACCAGGTGCTCCAGTGCTGGCCGGATAGCCACGTCAGGCCTGCTCGCCGGAGGCGGCACCAGTCTGCTCCTCGGTCTTCGCCGGCTCCTCGTCCGCAGCCTCGGTCGGCGCAGCCGCCTTGGCAGCCTTCTTGGCCGGCTTGGCGGCCGGCGCGTCGGCAACCCCGGCCGCGGCCTTCGACTCGGCCTCGTAGATCGCGAGACGGTCGGCCGGCGCGTCCTTCACCAGCAGCGGCGGCGGCGCCGGCAGGCCCTTGAACTGCTGCCAGTCGCCGGTCTTCTCCAGCAGACGCTGGACAGCCTCGCTCGGCTGCGCGCCGACGGACAGCCAGTACTGGACCCGCTCCGACTTGACCTGGATGATCGACGGGTGTTCCTTCGGCTGGTAGATGCCGACGAACTCGATGGCGCGACCGTCCCGCTTGGTACGCGAGTCGGCGACGACGATGCGGTATTGCGGGTTGCGGATCTTACCCATCCGCAGGAGCCGGATCTTTACGGCCACAGTCTGTTCGCTCCTGTTGCGATTCTCACCAGCCCGGAAGGGCGGTGGGCGGGTGAGCGCCAACCGGCACAGTGGGGTTTGGGCCGGAGACAACTCGGTGGACTGGCAACACGCCCGGGTTAGAGGGCGCCGAACGCGTGCCGGATACCAGCGACCCATTGTGCCAGATCCGGTACGGATATCTCACCTCGGACCCGGCCGACTTGGCCATTCGCCCTGTTTGTCGCATTCGCCGCTCTCAAGGCGCCTCCCCCTCGGCGTCTTCCCCGATCATCCCGGAGTACCACCCGTGCCGGACCACCGACCCCTCGGCCAGCCGGTGCAGCAGCTCCCGGGCGGGCCCGTCGGGCACCCGGTCGAGCGCCCGACGGGCCTGCCGGGCGTGCTCGTCGACCAACCGGACCAGCTCACCGCCCGCCGGCCGGGCCTGCCCACCCGCCGCCCGCAGCTCGTCGGCCAGCGCATAGCTCACCCCCAGGTGCCGCCCGTAGCTCGCCAGCGCGTCGACCACCGGCGGGCTGGCCCCACCCAGCCGACCACCCAACCGGCACGGCAGCTCGAACGTGGTGGCCATCCGGGCGGTGAGCAGCTCCACCCGCGCCGACCAGTCGGTCCCGGCCGCCGCTGCCGTCCCGGTTTCGGGCGGAAGACCGGGCGAAGTGCGGGGCGAGGGGCCGGGGGTCGGTGGTCCGGCCTGCGCGGCGGCGCGCAGCTCCCTGGCCCGGCCCTCGCAGTTCGCGGTCAGCGCGTCGGCGAACTCCGTCACCACCGCCGCCCCGCCCTGCGCGGCCAGCTCGTACGCGCGGGCGAGCAGGTAGTCGGCCAGCAGGATGGCGAACCGGCTCCCCCACGGCACCGGTGCCGCCGCGCTCCCCCGGCCACCGGCCGGGCCGCCGGGGCTCGGTGCGGCCCGGGGCCACGGCACCGACGTACGGGAGCTGCGGAAAGGGGCGTTGTGGGGAAGCGGGAGACCGGGGTACGGCCGGGCGGGCGCGGGGCCGGCGCCGTCCATCGCCAGTCCGGCGAGCAGGCCGAGATCCACCGCTGCCGCCAGCGCGTGGCTGACCGGGCTGCGGAGGCCGCCGACGTACGCGGCGGCGAGCAGGAGCACCGCCGGACGGATCGAGACCGCGGCCGGATCCCGGTCGACCGCGAGCAGCCGGACGAACATCGGCCAGTCGTCGCGTACGCAACCAGCCAGTATTTCGGCCACCGCCGCCAGGTCCCGCCGCAGTGCTCGACCCAGGCCGGGGTCGAGCGGCGGAAGCGGCGCGAGGACCCGTTCGGCGGCGGCGCCGTCGGGGTGCAGAGCCAACCACCGGCACAGGGTGAAGATCGGCCGGTCGTCGTCGAAGGTCGATTCGAGCATCCGCCAGGTGAGCAGGTAACGGCGTGCCGTGTGGCGACCCGTCTCGAAGTAGCCGGCGTGCCGGGCGCCCAGCTCACGGGCGTACGGAGCGGGGTCGACGGGCGCGTCGTCGGACTCGTGCAGCGCCGCGTCGATCTTGGCGGCGGCCAGGGCCCCGGACTCCAGCGCGAAGCTGATCCCCTCACCGGTGAACGGGCTCACCAGCCCGGCGGCGTCACCGACCAGCAGCAGCCCCGGCACCCCGCAACGGGCCGGGTCGAAGTCGAGCCGCAGCGGCGCCCCGCTCATCCGGCCCACCGGACGGGCCCGCCGGAACCGGGGGTCGGTCGCGATCAGGTCGGTCACGAACCGGTCGTAGAGGCTGCGGACACTGTCCCGGTGGGACGGGTCGAACAGGCCGACACCGACGTTCACCACCCCGCCGCCGACCGGGAAGACCCAGCCGTACGAGGGCAGCAGGTGCCGTTCGGTCACGTCGAACAGCGGCAGGTGGATCTCCAGCAGCGGGGCGAGGTCGACCACACCGGTGAAGTAGCCACGGGCGGCGAAACCGGTCTGCTCCGCCGCGCCCGTACGGAGTCCGGCCTGCCGGCCCAGCCCGGAGGACGCCCCGTCGGCGGCGACCACCACCGGGGCCCGGACCGCCATCCGCCGCCCCTCCCGCTCGATCTCCACCCCGCGTACGGCACCGGGCTCGCCGAGCAGGTAGGTCGCGCGGGCGTCGGACCAGAGCGTCGCGCCGGCCCGGACCGCCGAATGGCAGAGCTTCGCGTCGAGTTCCAGCCGGGGCACCACCATCCCGTACGCCAGCGGCCCGTCCCCGTCGTACCGGAAGTCACGGCTGCCCCGGCCGCGCATCCGGACCCGGACCCCGACCACCCGGGCCGCCCCGTCCAGTTCCTCCAGCACCCCCATGTCGGCCAGCAGCCGCACCGCCGCCCGGGTCAGCCCGTCCCCGCAGCTCTTCTCCCGGGGAAAGTCACGCCGGTCGACCAGCAGCACCCGCCGACCCCTCCTGGCCAGGTGGTACGCGGTCGCCGACCCGGCCGGGCCGGCGCCGACCACCACCGCGTCGAGCCGGACCGGGCCGGTCTGCCCGGGCATCTCAGCCGGCCCGGGCGATGGCATGGTCGGCCAGCCGCCACAGCGACTCCCGAGCCGGTCCGGCGGGGAGCCCGACGAGGTGGCTCCGGGCGCGGGCGGCGAGTTCGCGGGCCTCGCCGAGGACCTGGTCCACCACCCCGGAGCGGAGCACCAGGTTGCGTACCTCGGCCAGTTGGGCGGCACCCGGTTCGAGTACGCCCAGCAGTTCGCGTACCCGTAGCGCGGCCGGTGTGCCGCGGGCCAGCAACCGGAGTACGGACAGCGTGTAGACCCCCTCCCGGACGTCGCCGAGCGGGTACTTGCCCAGCCGCTCGGCGCTGCCCCAGATGTCCAGGGCGTCGTCGGCGAGCTGGAACGCGACGCCCAGGTCGTGGCCGTAACGGGACAGGGCGGTGACGATCCGGTCCGGTGCACCGGCCAGCCGGGCACCCAGCCGGCACGGCAGTTCGAACAGGGTCGCGGTCTTCCCCGCGATGATCTCCAGGTACTCGGCCTCGGTCAGGCCGGTGTGGAAGGCGTTCTCGGTCTGGCGGAGCTGACCGGTGCAGAGTTCCACCAACGCCCGTGCGGTCTCCCGGCCGTAGCCGTCGTCGAAGGTGGCGATCAGCGCGCTCGCCCGCGCCACCAGGAACGTGCCGGTGACCAGGGCGTTCGAGTCGCCCCACTGGGCGTTGACGCTCGGGCCGTGCCGGCGGGTGACGGCCCGGTCGAGCACGTCGTCGTGGTAGAGCGTGGCCAGGTGCAGTAACTCCAGGGCGGCGGCCGCGTCCAGCAACCGGTCCGGCCGGAAGGTGCCGAACTCCCCCGCGACCAGCAGCAACGCCGGCCGGATCCGCTTACCGCCACGATCGAGCAGGGCGGTGGCCATCGTCCACAGGCCGGGATCCCGCGACGCCACCGCGTCCTTCATCCGCCGGTCCAGGTCACCCAGGGCGGTACGGGTACGCGCACTGGTCAGCCACCGGTCGTCCACCGTCGCCGCACCGACCACCGTCGTCACCTTCCTCGGCTCAACCACGCCAGCCCCTTCCGGTCGGACCCGTCGCCGCCGACGTTCCCGCGGGACCCGGCGGCGGCCGGGGGCCGGGCGGCACGGGTGTTTCGAGCACCGCCCGGCAGCGGACCAGGAACGCCTCAACCCCGCGGCCGTCGATCCGGACCGCGACGATGCCCGGCCCGGTCAGCACCGCGGCGGCCGGCAGCGCCGGGCTGGCCGGCGGCACCTGCGCCCGGTCCCGGATGTTGCCGGCCGCGTCGACCGCGGTCAGCGACAGCGGGCGGCCACCGGCGTTGAGCAGGGTGACCGTCACCCGATCCGCCGGACGCGGCAGCCTCAGCACCAGTCCGAGACCGAGCCGCAGCCCGCTACCGGAGGCCGGCGGGTCCAACAGCACGACCGCCCGGCCACCACCGTCGGGCGTACGCAGGCCGAAGCCCTGCTCGGTCCACTCCGGCGGGAACTGGGTGCCCCGTTCGCGGTCACCGAAGTCGAGCGTGACCTCGGTCGGCGGCGGCGGGGCCGGCGGGCAGTACGGCTGCGCGGCGAGCAGTTCGACGTCGTCGAACCAGACCCGTTCCACCCCCGGTCCGGGATCCCGCCCGTCCGGCCGGTACGCCTCCAGGAAAACCGTGATCGCGGCAGAACGGGCGGCGACCCGTACGGTCAGCGGGCTCCACCGCTCGGACGCCGTACCGTCGCTCCACACGATGGAGTCGGCGCCCGGGTCGACGCCGCCGGCCGGGTCGACGCCGAGCCGGGCCGTGCCCGGTCTCGCCTGGTCCAGGTCGTACCAGGCGGTGAGCTGGTACGACCAGTCCGGGTTGGCGCCGATCCGCTGGTACACACCGACCCGTTCGCGGGCGCCGGCCTGCAGGCCCTGGGAGCGCCGGCCACCGTGGACGACGATGTTGCTGGCGGTGTGCCGGGGCGCGGTGTCCGTCGCCGCCGACGCGCACAGGTACGACTCCCAGCCGATCGCCACCGCACCGGTGCCACGCTGGGTGAAACCGTCCTCGAAGTGCCGGTTGACCACGTCGACCGCGCGGATCACCACCTCGTCGCTGCCCGTACCGCCGTCGTCGTCGGAGACCGTGCAGCGGGCCAGGAAGGTGCCACGGTCCGGGTACCGGTGCGCGGCGACCGCGTTCCCCCGGCTCGCCGGGGACTGGTGGACCTCGGTCACCACCGCCGGGATCGGTGTGCTGCAGTCGCCGAACACCCAGGTCGCGGTGTGGGTGTCGCACCAGCCCGGGTCGCTGAAGTTGGCGGTGAGGGTGAGGACCGTGCTCGGGTACGTGAACAGGTCCGGCCCGGCGTCCACGGTCGGCGCCACGTTCCGTACGGTCACCAGCCGGGAGTCGGTTGCCATGCCCCCGTTGCGGTCCCGTACCCGCAGCGTCACCTCGTAGATCCCGTTGTCCGACCAGGCGTGGCGTACGGTGCTGGTCCCCTCGGACCGGGGCGGTCGGCCCGTCTGGACCACGGTGCCCGGCTCGGTCGCGGACGCGTCACCGAAGTTCCACATGGTCTCGTGCGAGTCGGTCCAGTCCGGATCGGAGAACCGCCCCACCAACGTGACCAGTTCACCCTCGTCGACCACCAGGTCCGGACCGGCGTCCACGGTCGGCGGCACGTTCGCCACGTAGACCAGGGCGAAGCTGTGGCTGGTGGCGCCGCCGGGCTCGGTGACGGTGAGGGAGTGCTCGGCCAGGTAGACACCGCAGGCGACGTAGCCGTGGGTGAGGTCGCGGGTCGCCGCCACCGGACTGCCGTCGCCGGGCCGCCAGGTGTACGTGGCGCTCGGGCCGGTGTGCCCCGCGGTCAGGGTCAACGCCGAACCGGCGGTGCCGGTGTAGGAGCCGCCAGCACGGGCGGCCAGCACCGGGGTCTGCGCGTGGGAGCTGAGCACCTCCAGGGTGCCGGAGAGGACCAGCCCGTCTGCGGCGATCGTGATCGGGTTGTGGAAGACGGCCCGCACCCGGCCGATCCGGGCGAGTTCGGGGGGCCAGCCGGCGAGTCCGCGAACCACCCCGGTGACCGGGTCGGCGCGGGTCGAACTGCCGATGCTGGCGGCGATGCCGCCGACCACGGCGGCCACCACCACGATGACGATCCCGACCAGGATGCTGCCCGCCCCCCAGCTCACCACCGCGAGGATGAGCGCCACCAGCCAGAACGCCCCCGACTCCGCCGGATCGACGTCGGGGTCGCCGATCACCTGGTACTCCATCGCCTGGATGCCGTCCGCGTCGAGCACACCGTCGGGGTGCCAGCGCAACCCGGCGTCGGCCCGGAAGGTGGCGTCCACGTCGATGCTGCCGAGGATCGCGTCGACCACGGTCAGCGCACCGGTCATCCGGATCGCCCCGTCGACCGGCTCGACGTCGAGTTCGCGTACGTCGGCCCGGCTGCCGTCCCGCTCGACGCGGCGGGGCAGGTCCACTCCGGCCCAGCCGTTGCCGGCGCGGGCGGCCTCGATGCCGGCCCGCACGACAGGTCCGGCCAGCGCGATGGCGAACTCCCGCCCGGCCGGCACCAGCGTGCCGATCGCGCCGATGTCCGCACCGGCGGCGGCGTTGACGGCGATGAGCAGTGCATCGGCACGCGCCCGGGTGGCCACGTCCCGCGCCTCGAACCGCTCGCCGCCGGCCTGCGGGGTCCAGAGCGCGAGCTGACCGCGGGCGGCCAGGTCGGTGTGGAACAGGTCGCCGATCAACGCGGCGACCTGCCCGGTGGTCGGCACCGGCACGGTACGCGGTCCGAAGCCCTGGACCAGGTCCGCGCCCTGCCGGCCGAGCCGCGTACGGAGGGTGTTCTCGAGGAGTCCGAACAGGCTGCCGTTGTTCATCGTGTAGTTCGTGCCCTCCAGGCCCGGCGCCGGGGTGATCGATCCGACGGTGACCACCGCCGTGTCGAACCGCACCGTGTACGCCCCCGGCGGTGCCTCCAACTCGGCGAGGATCTCCAGCCGCGCCTCGACACCCATCGGGTCGGCGAGTTCCGGAGCCGGCCCGTCTCCGATGAGGTCGAACATGCGCAGGTAGCTCGGCAGGCTGATCAGTACGTGTCCGGGGTCGGGTCGGCTCACCTCGATCCGGTAGCCGGGCTGGCCCTGGTCGTCGTAGAACTCCAGGTGGGTGTCGACGGTGTAGGCGTTGCCGCCGAAGGAGAGCGCCTGCCCGGACTCGTCGAGTTCGTGTGGGATGGTCGGCACGCCGAGGTCCACCGGCCCGGCCGGGCCCCCGTTGCAGTACGCGAGGTGCAGGTATTCGGCGAGGAACTGGTCGAGTTTGCCGGCGATCGGGTCGCCGCCGGTCACCTCCACGTCGACCGCGCCGCGGGGCAGCCCGTCGAGCCGGATCCCGACGTCGAGCGAGCCCGGCAGCAGCCCGATCGGCACCTCGACCCGTACGGTGGCGGTCAGGTCGAGCAGCCGGGCGGACGGTACCGGCGGGTCGGCGAGGGTGAGCTGGGCGAGCACGCCGAAGACGAGCCGGCAGCCGTCGATCTCGGGCAGCAGTTCGGCGTCGAGCTGCTGCTGCGGAATCTCCAGTTGCCCGCCGGAGGTGGTCAGAGCGCCGAGGTCGAGCCCGGCCGGCACCGGCACGTACGCGGGGACCGCGCCGGTGCCGGTGTCGCCGCAGCCGGCGGACTTCCAGGCTCCGCGCAGCGCCTTGCGCAGGACCGATGGTGTCGCCGCGATCACGACGTCGAACCCGTGCGTGTCGGCCATGGTCCTCCCTTCGTGCTACAGCTCGGCGACCGGGACCGGTGCGGTGCCCCGCCGCAGGCGCGCGGCCACGACGGTCACCGCGGGTGTCCGCTCGCCGTCGAGCAGCGCGACGAAGGTCCGCTCGGGTGCGAACCGGGGCCGGGCGGCCGAGATCCGCCGGTAGTCCAGCAGCGGCGGCAGCACCGGGTGCTGGTCGCGCAGGCGCCGCAGCGGGTCCGGTCCGGCGCCACCGGGTCGCCAGCGCGGCGGTCTGGTGTCCAGCACCGGTCCCGGTGCCACGGCGACGATGCCGAGTTCGACCAGGAGCCGGCGTACGTCCTCGGCGTCGTCCGGGTCGACCGCCCGGCCGGCCAGCACGGCGACCTCCCGACGCAGGTCGGCGAGGTGGCCGGCGGCGCCGGGGCCCAGCCTCAGTTGGTCGGCGAGGGCGGGCCTGATCTCGGGGTCGATGGTGTAGTCCAGCCGCTCGATGGCGAGCAGCGGGTTCGCCGCGGCGGCGCGGCCCAGCCGGGCATCGGCATTGACCCGGGCGAGGATCTCGGCCGCGCGTGCCTGCAGGTCTGCCCAGGAGGTGATCTGGTCGGCCACGGGGACCTCCCACCAGGGGAACGACTTGCCCGGAGCCTAGGTCCCTGACCTGCGGTTTCACGGCTTCTGTCAGCAGCACGACACTGTTGGTAGTGCCATTTTGTCCGGACTCGCCGGTCGGTGCGGTGCGCAGCTACGGGAGCTGTCGCAGACCCCGCCGGGCGCTCAGCGCACCGGGGGTCGATCCCAACCCGGCGGCAGCGACGACGGCACCGTCCACCCCGGATCGGGTACGAAGTCGCGCCAGGTTCCGTCGAACGGGAACTCACCGGCCTCGATCATCCGTACCACCCGCAGCCCTTCGGCGCGGACCGCCGCCTCGTCCGGCACCCAGTAGCCGTCGGGGAAGGCGAGGCGCTCGGCGAACTCCTCCTCGTCCTTCCAGCGCCAGCTCAGGTCCGGGTCGACCACGATGTCGAGGTCCTGGTCGACCACGTCCACGCCGGCCACCTCGCCGTCGTCCCAGCGCACCCCGTGCTCTTCGAGGTTGACGTACCAGTGGGCGAACCGGTCGTCGGCGTCGCGGAACAACCAGACCGAGTGGTCGGCACCGGTCGGCAGGAACTTCAGCAGCGGCGGACCCGCCCAGACGCCGGTGGCGAGCCGGTAGGAACGGCTCAGCCACTCGGCGAACGGCATCGCCCGCATGCCCCGGCCGTCGTCGGCGACCTCGTGCGCGACCGGCGCACCGCGCGCGATCCAGACCAGCAGACCGCGCTCGTCGTCACTGACCACCCGGGCCGACCGGACCCAACCGATCCGCCCCCGGCGCACGTTACGGTGCATGATCAGTCGACCGGGGGCGAACCGGGACGCGGACGCCCCGGTCAGCAGGTCGTCGCGGGCACTGGTGGACACCGCAGGATCAGCGGGCCTCAGTAGGAGCGGGCCAGGATGGCGACCAGGTCGGGCTCGTCCTCCGAGTCCGGCACCGAGCCGTCGGCACGAACCAGGCAGCGTACGGTGACGCCCTGCCCGTTCGCCTCGGCCTCGCCCTCGACACCGACCGCCGACCACGGCACCCGGGCCCAGCCGGTGGCCGCCGCCTCGATCGCCTCGGCCAGCGTCTGCACCTCGAAGGTGCGGGACTTGCGCAGTTCGAGGGCCTCGTCGTGCAGCGCCTTCTGGTCGGCGTCGAGCGCGGCGAGCACCGCCGAGACCGCGTCGGCGACCGGCACCGGGGTCTTCGACCCGTCCGTACGCCGGACCACGACCGCGTTACCGGCGGCCAGGTCACGGGGGCCGACCTCGACCCGTACCGGATAGCCCTTGAGCTCGGCGTCCACGGCCCGGCGGCCGAACGGGGTGTCGACCCGCTCGTCCAGCGCGACCCGGACCCCGGCGTCGCGCAGCGCGTCGCGCAGCTTCGCCGCCGCCTCGCTGACCCCGTCGCCGGCCTTGACGACCATCACGTACGCCTGGATCGGGGCGAGCCGAGGCGGCACCCGCAGCCCGTTGTCGTCACCATGAGTCATGATCAGGCCACCGAGCATCCGGGTCGAGGTGCCCCAGGAGGTGGTCCACGCGTGCTGCATGCCGCCGGTCGCGGCGGAGTACGTGATGTCGAACGCCTTGGCGAAGTTCTGCCCGAGTTCGTGGCTGGTGCCCAGTTGCAGCGCCTTGCCGTCGCCCATCATGCCTTCGAGCGTGTACGTGCTGGTCGCACCCGCGAACCGCTCACGCGCGGTCTTGCGCCCGACCACCACCGGGATGGCCAGTACGTTGACCATCATGTCCTCGTACACCTCGTGCAGGATCCGACGGGCGTAGGCCCGCGCGTCGGCCTCGTCGACGTGCGCGGTGTGCCCCTCCTGCCACAGGAACTCGCTCGTACGCAGGAAGATCCGCGGGCGCAGTTCCCAGCGCACCACGTTCGCCCACTGGTTGAGCAGCAGCGGCAGATCCCGGTACGAGTCGACCCACTTGGCCATGAACTCGCCGATCACGGTCTCGCTGGTGGGGCGTACCACGATCGGCTCGGCCAGCGGCTTGCCGCCACCGTGGGTGACCACGGCCAACTCCGGGGAGAAGCCCTCGACGTGCTCGGCCTCGCGCTTGAGGTAGGACTCCGGGATGAACAGCGGGAAGTAGGCGTTCTCCGCCCCTGCCGCCTTGATCCGGTTGTCCATCTCAGCCTGCATACGCTCCCAGATCGCGTAGCCCGCTGGTCGGATGACCATCGTCCCGCGTACCGGCCCGTTGTCGGCGAGCTGCGCTTTGGCGATCAGGTCCTGGTACCAGCGGGGGAAATCCTCCGCACGGGGAGTGAGCACGCGTGCCATGACCGCATATCCTATGCGCCCACCAGCACGCCCCATCGCTCACCCACCCACGCCCCTTCCCACGCGACCCATAGCACGGCGAGCAGCCGGCTCTTACTCCTCCAGCCCGGCAGACTCACACTCCGGGGGCGGAGTCGATCCGAAGAAGCGGTACGTCGTAGAGGCGGGGCTGTCGAGGTCGGCTCATCACTGGCTGCGTGACCTCGATGATGACCAACTCCGTGACGAACTGAACCGTGGCAGCGAGCAGGTGACTGGTGTGCCCAACCGCACTTTGGGCCTTCAACCCAACACTGACGTGGATATGGGGCAAAACGGCGTCGGTAGTGTCGTCGTAGGCGAGCGTGCCGGCACCGAGTGCCTCGACGTTCGTCAAGTGGACCTTGGACCAGACGGGAGCTTGGGGATCTTCGAGGCGCTCGCAGGTCCCGACAATCTCGACGCTACTCATACCGCCGATGAACATGGGGATGTAGCCCTGCCGAATACCGTGGACCTGGCACGCTTCGGCAAGAGCTGCGTAGAAGTCCTCGCCGTGCTCCATGATCACCGCCAGGGTACGTCCGACGGTCACCTCATGACTGCGCATCCGTGTGCCCCTTCAGATATCCGCGGCCGTCATCGTGGATCGTGGTGAGCCGAGCGGGGTGCCGGCCAGGGCCACTCTGCGGGGTCACCCAGTCCGCCAGCAGCTTGAAAGGCCGCCGCGACCTGGGCGCCGTCGGCGCCCCTGGCGAGACACAGGTGCAGCAGGATGCGTGCCTTGTACGGGTCCAGCAGCCCGGCGGATATAAGACCTCGGCCCAAGAGGTCACGCTCGGAGCCCGGAAAGCCATAGGTACCGGACAGGACGGGGCCGGCGCCGGTGCGGGAGGCAAGAACCACGGGAACCCGAGCGGCCAGGTCCGTAAGTGGGAGCAGCCACGTCTCGGGGACATGGCCCACCCCGAAGCCCGCAACAATGAGGCCATCCATCTGGTCGGTAAGCGCGCTGAGGATCCGGCCGTCGTCACCGATCGTCGCCGTGTGGAGACCGATTCGAGGCTGGCGGGGCGCGGGCTCGAACGGACCCCGGATGACGTGGCGTCGCACGCGGTTGAGAACCCGGGGGACGCCCTCCACGAGGTACCCCAGTGGTCCCCCGTCTGGGGAGGCGAAGGTGGCGACGCTGGTCGAGTGGGTTTTGCGCACACGCACCGCCGCGTGGATCTCGTCGGCGAGAACCACTACCGAGCCGAGGTGACGCGCCTGCGCGCTGGCGGCCACGACGATGGCGGCAAGGAGGTTGCCTGCGCCATCCGCACCGGCAAGGGTCGGGTTGCGCATAGCCCCGGTAACCACTACGGGCTGCGGCTGGTCGTGGAGCAGGTCGAGAAGGTAGGCGGTCTCCTCGATCGTGTCCGTGCCCTGCGTGATCACCGCCCCGGTCGCCCCGAGGTCGAAATGCCCCCGCACCTGGGAAGCGAGTTCCATCAGGTCCTCGAAGGTCAACGACGCCCCGGGGCGATTGCGGAAGTTGACCACCTCCACGTTGATTCCGGTGTTCCCCAGGCCAGGTACCGCAGCGACGAGTTGATCGGCTGGTAGGGCGGGCACAACGCCACCGGCAGCCCCGGCGGTCATAGCAATGGTGCCGCCAAGGCCGAACACGACAACTCGCGGCACGTCGTTGGCAGGTGTCGCGGCCACGCAAGATCTCCTCGACGCTATCGGTTGTGGTGGCTGAGCCTAGTAGGCGTCGAGGTCGATACCGGCGACGTATCGGCAGCTACGGTCGATGCCGGCCATCGAAAGGTGGCGGCTTCGCGGTTGGGCGATTCCCGCGAGGCCATGATCAGCAAGCTCACGGCAGCGACGGGCCAGGGGTAACCAGTCCAACCCCAGGTAGTCGGCAAGTGCGCGGAGCCTCTGAGGGGAGGCCAGCCCGGCGATAACAGAGTGGTTCATGGCCTCGTTGGCGGCGTCGGTGTACTCCCGCAGTGTCGAACGATTGTTGGTGACGTCGACGTGCCAAATGCCATCGGCCCGTACCCAGGTCGCGACGATCGCGCGACGCCGGTCGGAGACAAACCCGGCGGTGCCGGCGTACTCCGGTTCGTCGGTAACGATGACCCTGATGCCGTATGACTCCATGAGGGCCACCGCCAGCAGCAGCAAGATCCGTTCGCCCGTGGGCGACCCATCGAGCGCAGAACGCGGGACGCAGAAGATGCGTACGGGTCCCGCGCCGATGAATCGTTCGGCCGTCGCCCGCAGGTATTCGAGTTTGTGGCCGAACAGCAACCAGGTGCTGGCCTCCTCCCCGTTGCTCTCCTGGGTCCAGAACACGGGTACGTCAGTCAACGTCGGGTAGTGGCGGCGAATGTGGCCGGCACAGAACGCGGAACCGAGCCAGATCTGCGCGGCGGGCGTGAGGTCAGCGGCGAGATCCCGGCTTGCCGCCGACCGCACCATAGGCTCATATCCGGGCAGGTCACGACGTGATTCTTCCAGCAGATCGTCGTCGGCGAGCAGTGCTGCGTCAAGGTTTGTCACAGCCCACAGGACGGCGGAGGTGAGCTCGTCAAGGACGTAAGCGTGGGGAATTGCTAATCGCGCCCCGGGCATTGCGCCGCGCAGCCGCCGGCGAACGTGCCGAGAATCCATCCCGAACAGTCGGTTGCCGTCCCTGCTCTCCGTGCTGCCGACCACCAGCGCTCGCCCTGGCCGGTTGAGGATCGGATCGTCACCGTATCCGTCCGGAACCGTGACCATGATCTGCCCACGGATGACGGCAGGGTGCACGTATGCCTCAAGTGCTAACCCTGGAAAGAATCGGCCCTCGGGTGCCCACAGTGTGAACGGCTGTCGCAATGGCGCTGTCGCAGCGGGTCCCCGCCCGGGCGCCAGCAGCGACACCGGGGCAGGCGCTAGCGGATCACCGAACTGGAACGAATCTTTCGAGCGGGGTCCGGACTGAGGGACCAAGCCCCGATGTTGAAGGACGTGTGCGCCCGGCGTCTGCCGTGCAACGGCTCCCTTCTCCCTGCCGCCAACGTTGACTGACTCCCCCGGGGCATGGCCACTACGAGCCTTAGCCGCGCAGAAACCCAGATCGACGTCGTCCCTGACATTGAGGACCACCCGAAGCGCCTTCCGGTATTCCTCCTGTGGCCATCGGATCTCACCTCGCTCCAGCTTGCCGACGTAGTTCGCATCGAAGCCGCTGTGCGCCGATCTGTGGCCGTACAGCAAATTGTTGACGAGATCCGCGAGCTCTTTCCGCGAGGTCGGCTTACCAGGGTGGACAGATGACGGCACCTGCTCCCGTGCCAAACGGAGAAGATCGTTCGACACGATCCGTCCTCCGATACCTGTCTCGGGTCCCGGTGTCGACGGCAACCGTGCCGCGCCACACACAATTCAGCGAGGTCCGGTCACAGAGTAATCGAATTCTTGGACCGAACACAGGGGGAGGGATGGGGATCCTCCCCCTGTCGAAGGATCCCCATCCCTCCCCATCCAGGGATCTTTCCTCCGCACACCTCGATCGCTCAACTTGGTTGTCAGAACCGCGAGAGCCGACTGCCAGGTCACCGGAATCAATCGGGCACATTGTCCAACTGCCTGGCTACGCGGGCCAGCTCTACGAGATCAGGTTGTTGACCGCCTATGACAAGGAGAACGGCACCATGACCGACACTGTCACCGGCAACCCCGTTGCCACGGCCTACACCGGGCCATTCAGCCTCGACCGACCCCATTTCGTGGGAGTTGGCGGGTGCGCGATGTCCGGGCTGGCCCGGCTGCTTGCGGAGTCCGGCCGGCGCGTGACCGGCAGCGACATCGCCGACTCGCCTACCCTGGAAATGCTGCGCACGGCTGGCGTGATCACGTACCCCGGTCACCACCGGAGTTACATCGAGGGCGCGTCCTGCGTCGTCTACACCACCGTCGCCCAGGGCGCCGACGAGGTGCACGCCGCCCGCAGCGCAGGCATCCCTGTGATCCACCGCGCGCAGGCCATCGAGGCCCTGTGCACCCGGCGCAGGCTTATCGCGGTATCCGGATCGCACGGGAAGTCCACCACCGCGGGCGTACTTGCCACCGCCCTACGCCAACTCGGCGAGGACCCCACCTACCTCATCGGCGCCGACCTGGATGCCCCAGGCTCGGGCGCCCGGCTCGGCAAATCGGACCTGATGGTCGTGGAGGCGGACGAGTCGGACCGCTCCTTCCTCTTCCTGCCGCCGGCCATCGCCGTGATCACCAACGTGACCGACGATCACCCCGAAAACTTCGCCACCCACGCCGAACTGGTCGATTCCTACGTCGCGTTCGCGGAGCGGATCGTGAAAGGTGGTGTCCTCATCGTCAACGCCGACGATGAGGGGGCCGCAGAGGTCGCCGCGCGCATCGCGGCGTACCGGGCAGACCTGCGGGTGCTGAGCTACGGCCGAAGCGGCACAGCCGACTACCGGCTGACAAGCGTGGCCGGTAGCGGATGGAACCTCCGCGCGGAGGTGGTACTACCCAGTGGCCAGGAGGTCGCGCTGGCGCTGTCGACGCCGGCCCCGCACCACGTCCATAACGCCATCGCAGCGCTCGCCTGTACGAACGTCCTCGGCGTCGGACCGGTCGCCGCGTCCCAGGCGGTATCCACGTTCACCGGAGTCCGGCGTCGGTTCGAGAACCTCGGGACGGTTGCCGGGGTAACGGTGATCGACAGCTACGCCGACCACCCGAATGAAATATTGGCCGACCTCTGTGCCGCCCGGACCCTGACCGCCGGTCAGGTTCTCGTCGCGTTCCAGCCCTCCGGACACTCCCGCGTGGCTGCCTTCGGCGCTGTCATCGGTGAAATCCTGAATGAGCGTGCGGATCACGTCATGCTGCTCGACGTACACGGGACCCTTCCGACCACAGGGCCCACCGCCGACGCGGCACAGATCGCTACCCGGTTGGACGACGACCGCTACACCCTGCCCATGGGCTCGAAGCACGTCGCATGGATCGTGAACCAGATGGCCAAGCCGGGTGACGTGGTGCTGACCATGGGCACCGGGGACGTCACGACCTACGGGAAGGTCATCATCGACCAACTCGCCGCCCGAAAAGCGCCATCACAGACGGTCTAGCCCCCCACTAGACCACCGGCACGCCGTCGGACTCCGTCAACTGGTGCGCGAGCGCCTGGAGTCCGGCGGCGTTTGCCGCCTTCACCAGCACCACATCGCCCGGCCGGAGTCCGACGCGCAGCTTCCCGAGCGCCGCTGAGGCATCCGGCACCCGATCCACGACCGTGCTCCCGGTGGACGCGCCGGCCGCATACTGGTCCGCACCGTCGCCACCGATTGCCACCAGCCAGGCAGCCCCGATGCCCGCGACCCGTTCCCCGATCTCCCGATGGGTCTGCGTCGCTTGATCCCCCAGTTCGGCCATCTCGCCGAGCACCGCGACTGCGCGACGGCCATCGCGGGCGCTCATGTCGGCCAGCGCCAGCAGCGCCGCCCGCATCGCGTCCGGGCTCGCGTTGTAGGCGTCGTTGATGACCGTGATCCCGTCCGGCCGTACGGTCACCTGCATCCGCCCGGGTGACAGCGCCTCCGCCCCCGAGAGCCCCTCTGCTACGGCACCGACCGGATGGCCAAGTCCGATCGCGACGGCCGCCGCAGCGAGGGCATTCGCCACCTGATGTGTCCCGTACAGCCGCAGCCGCACCTCGGCCCGGTCGGCACCGAAGACAAGCCGGAACACGGGGCGGCCAAGGTCATCGGAAGTTACATCCTCGGCTCGCACGTCGGCGTTGTCATCGAGACCGAAGGTCAACACCCTCGCCCTGGTCCTGGCGGCCATCCCCAGCACCTTCGGGTCATCCGCGTTGAGTACCGCCAGTCCATCGTCGGGCAGTGCTTCGACCAGCTCGCCCTTGGCGGTCACGATGTTGTCGACCGAGCCGAACTCGCCCACGTGGGCGAATCCGATCTTGGTCACCACGCCTACCCTGGGCGGAGCGATCGAGGTCAGATACCTGATGTGACCGATTCCCCTAGCGCCCATCTCCAGCACGAGATATCGAGTGTCGGCCGTCGCCCTGGTAACCGTGTACGGCAGGCCCAGCTCATTGTTGTTCGAGGCACGGTTGGTGACGGTGTCCCCGAACCCCGCCAGCACCTGACCCAGGATGTCCTTGGTCGAAGTCTTGCCGACCGACCCCGTCACACCGATCACCGTCGCATTGCCGAGACGATCGACCAGTGCCCGCGCCAGCCGGCCATAAGCGGTCACCACGTCCTCGACCACGATTGCCGGCACGCCCACCGGACGCGACGCCAGCACGCCCACCGCGCCCGCCTCGGTGGCAGCAGCGGCGAAGTCGTGCCCGTCCACCCGCTCGCCGGGCAGCGCGACGAACAGGCCGCCCCGCTCCACCTGTCGCGAGTCGAACACCACAGGAGCCACAACGGACACGGATGGATCATCGGCATCATGGACGACGCCACCTATGGCTGCGGCGATTTCCTCCAGGGCAAGAGCAAGCACACCGGCAACCTACCGCTTCTCCCGCCGCACAGGTGTTCAACCGCCGGTCAGCGAACCAGCTTCCCTTGATCCACGCGCGCTGAGCTGTTGTCCTGGGTGCTCTGGGAACAGTTCAGCGCGCGTGGATCAAGCGAGTCACCTCAGCGCGCATGGATCAAGGGGCGATGCGTCAGCGGACGACTTGGCCGCGTAGGACGATGCGGCTCGGGGTGCGCAGGGCGCGGAGGTCGGTGCGGGGGTCGGTGGCGTAGACGACCAGATCGGCGAGGCCGCCCTCGACCAGGCCGGGGAAGCCGAGCCACGCCCTGGCTGCCCAGGAGCCAGCGGCGAGGACGTCCAGGGTGGACATGCCGGCCCGCTCGTGCAGCAGCAGGATCTCCTCGGCGGCGAGCCCGTGGTTGATCCCGCCACCGGCGTCCGTACCGACGAAGATCGGCACCCCGGCCTCGTACGCGGCCCGGACCACCTCGGGGAAGCCGTCGCGCAGGGCGAGCATGTGTTTGGCGTAGCCGGGGAAACGTTCGGCGGCCCGTTCGGCGATGCCGCCGAAGGTGTCGATGTTGATCATCGTGGGGACGAGTGCGGTGCCCCGGCGGGCCATCTCGTCGACCAGGTCGACGCTGAGCCCGGTGCCGTGCTCGACCGAGTCCACCCCGGCCCGCACCATGATGTCGACGGCGGACTCGGAGAAGGTGTGCACCGCTGCGCGTACGCCGGCTTGGTGTGCGGCCTGGACCGCGTCGGTCAGGGTGGCTTCGTCCCAGGTCGGCGTCAGGTCGCCCGCGTCCCGGTCGATCCAGTCGCCGACCAGCTTGACCCAGCCGTTGCCGGCCGCCGCCTGCTCGGCCACGGCCGCCCGCAACTCGCTCGCCGGCACCTCGACCCCGATGTCACGCAGGTAGCGCTTCGGCGGGGCGATGTGCCGGCCCGCGCGGGCCAGTCGCGGCAGTCCCGGCTCGTCGTCCAACTCCGGGTACGGGTACGGCGAACCGGCGTCACGGATCGCCAGCACCCCCGCCTCCCGGTCCGGTACGGCGAGCGCGCGGGCCTCGTCCAGCCCGGTGATCGGCCGCCCGCTCGGGGCGATGCCGATGTGGCAGTGCGCGTCCACGAGTCCGGGCAGCACGAAGCCGCCCTCGTTGATCGTCTGCGCCCCGGCCACCGGCTCGTACGTCACCCGGTCGCCGACCAGCCACAGGTCGCGTACCTCGTCGTCGGGGAGCAGCACCCCGCGTACGTGCAGCGCCGGGCCCGGCGCCCCGGCCGGGCTCACTTGTTGTCGTCGGGCCGCTTGGTGAGCTTGTTGAAGTCGAGTTTCGGCAGCTTGAAGCCGGGTGGCAGGCCCTGCCCGGCGCCCGGGTCCAGGCCCGGCGGGAGCTGCGGCATGCCGGGCATCCCGCCACCGGGGAAGCCACCGGCGGGACCGCCGACGCGGGGCCGGTTGCCGCCCTTGGTGCCCTTGCGCTTGTTCTTCGGCGACTTGGTCGCCTTGCGGCGGGCACCGGGCATGCCCATCATGCCGCCCATTTGCTTCATCATCTTCTGCGCTTCGGTGAAGCGGTTGAGCAGCTGGTTGACGTCCATGACGGTGACACCGGAGCCGTTGGCGATGCGGAGCCGCCGGGAGCCGTTGATGATCTTCGGGTTGGTCCGCTCGCCGGGGGTCATGCCCCGGATGATCGCGGTGACCCGGTCGAAGTGGCTGTCGTCGAGGTCGGCCAGCTGGTCCTTCATCTGCCCCATGCCCGGCATCATGGCCAGCACGTTGGCGATCGGACCCATCCGCCGTACGGCGATGAGCTGGTCGAGGAAGTCCTCCAGGGTGAACTGCTCGCCGCCCATCAGCTTGGCGGTCATCTTCTCCTTCTGATCGGAGTCGAAGGCCTGCTCGGCCTGCTCGATCAGAGTGAGCACGTCGCCCATGCCGAGAATCCGGCTCGCCATCCGGTCGGGGTGGAAGACGTCGAAGTCCTCCAGCTTCTCGCCGGTGGACGCGAACAGGATCGGCTGCCCGGTGACCTCGCGTACGGACAGCGCCGCACCACCTCGGGCGTCACCGTCGAGCTTGGAGAGGACAACGCCGGTGATGCCGACGCCGTCGCGGAACGCCTCGGCGGTGCGTACGGCGTCCTGACCCACCATCGCGTCGATCACGAAGATGACCTCGTCCGGGTCGACAGCGTCCCGGATCGAGGCGGCCTGGGCCATCATCTCGGCGTCGATGCCGAGGCGGCCGGCGGTGTCGACGATCACGATGTCGCGGGCGGCCCGCTTGGCGTGCTCGATCGACGCCTTGGCCACCTGCACTGGGTCACCGACGCCGTTGCCCGGCTCGGGCGCGTAGACCTCGACGCCGGCCCTGCCCCCGAGGACCTGCAACTGGCCGACCGCGTTCGGGCGCTGGAGGTCGGCGGCGACCAGCATCGGCTGGTGGCCCTGTGCCTTGAGCCAGCGGGCGAGCTTGCCGGCGAGCGTGGTCTTACCGGAGCCCTGGAGGCCGGCGAGCATGATCACGGTCGGCGGGTTCTTGGCGAACTGGAGCCGCCGACCCTCGCCGCCGAGGACCGCGACCAGCTCCTCGTGCACGATCTTGATGACCTGCTGGGCGGGGTTGAGCGCCTGGGAGACCTCGGCGCCGCGGGCCCGCTCCTTCAGGTTCGCGATGAACGACTTGACGACGGGCAGCGCGACGTCGGCCTCCAGCAACGCCAGCCGGATCTCCCTGGCGGTGGCGTCGATGTCGGCGTCGGTGAGCCGACCCTTTCCACGGAGCTTGGTGAAGATCCCGGAGAGGCGGTCACTCAAGGTGTCAAACACGGCGCAACATCCCGTTTGTCTAGTTTCCGCGAGCAGGACTCGGACCGGCAGCGACACTTCCGGCCAACGCTAGGGTAGCCGCCCGACACCCCGGCCGCCGCGTCGCTGCCACCGGCCGCCGATCACCGCCGGCTCGTCTCACGGATCGACCAGCCCGGACTGGTACGCGTAGACGACGAGTTGGGCACGATCGCGGGCGCCGAGCTTCACCATCGCCCGACTGACATGGGTACGGGCGGTGGCCGGACTGACCACCAACCGGGTCGCGATCTCGTCGTTGCTCAACCCCTCACCGACCAACCCGACGATCTCCCGCTCCCGCTCGGTCAGCGCCGCCAACCGGGGATGCGGCTTCAACACCCGTGACGGGCGGGTGGCGAACTCGCGTACCACCCGGCGGGTGACCGAGGGCGACAGCAGGGCCTCCCCGGCGGCCACCAGCCGGACCGCCCGGAGCAGTTCGGCCGGCTTGGTGTCCTTGGTCAGGAAGCCGCTGGCGCCGTGGCGCAACGCGTCGAAGACGTACTCGTCCAGCTCGAACGTGGTCAGCACGATCACCCTCGTACCGGACAGGGCCGGGTCCGCGACGATCCGCCGGGTCGCCTCGATCCCGTCGATCCCGGGCATCCGTACGTCCATCAGCACCACGTCCGGACGCTGCTCGGCGGCGAGCGCCACCGCCCGCAGCCCGTCGGCCGCCTCGCCGACCACCCGCAGGTCCGGCTCGCTGCGCACCAGCGTGCACAGGCCGAGCCGGACCAGTTCCTGGTCGTCGGCGACCAGCACCCGGATCACCCCGCCCGCCGGGCCGGTCATCGGCGGGGCTCCGCCGGGAGGCGTGCGTACACCCGGAAGCCGCCACCGGGCCGCGGCCCGGTGTTCAGGTCGCCGCCGAGCGCGGTGACCCGCTCGCGCATCCCGGCCAGGCCGTGGCCGGCGCCCGGGCCGGCCGCCCCCGGACCCGGTCCGGCGGGCCCGGTGTCGGTCACCTCCACCGTCACCTCCGTCGGTCGGTAGTCGATCCGGACCACCGTGGTCGCCGCCCCCGCATGCCGCAGCACATTGGTCAACGACTCCTGCACCACCCGGTACGCGGCCAGGTCGACCACCGCCGGCAACTCCCGCGCGGTACCGCTCACCTCGACCGTGACCGGCAACCCGGCCGCCGCCGAACGCGCCCGCAGCTCCTCCACCCGACCCAGGCCCGGCACCGGGGTACGGTCCCCGGCGGTACGCACCACCGCGAGCGTGACCCGCAGCTCGTCCAGCGCCTCCTTGCTGGTCCGACTGATCGCCGCCAGCGCAGTCTCCGCCTGCTCCGGTTGCCGGGCCAGCAGATGCAGCGCGATCTCCGCCTGGAGGTTGATCGCGGCGAGTCCGTGGCCGACCACGTCGTGCACCTCCTGGGCGATCCGCAGCCGCTCGTCGTCGGCCAGCCGCCGGGCCTGCTCGGTCCGGACCCGGGCGGTCGACTCGCGGTTGATCCGCATGGTCGCGCCCAACGCGAACGGCACCACCCCCAGGGTGGCCGCCGGCACCAGCCCGAGCAGACCCGGCGGTGGCCCCAACGACACGAACACGTGCGTCAGCAGCAGCACCAGCGAACCCCCGACCAGGATCGCCGCCCGCCGGATCGGCAGGTACGTCGCCACGGTGTAGACCGCCACCAGATAGCTGATCAGGATCGGCCCGTACGGGAAACCGAGCACCAGGTAACCCGCGACCACCACGGTCACGATCCCGAGCGTCAACACCGGCCGGTACCGGCGTACCACCAGGGCGAACGCGGCCACCCCGACCAGGGCGTACGTCCAGCCGCTTACCGCCGTGGTGCCGTCCTGGTTGTGCCCGGCCGGGCCGGTGCCGAGCAGGCCGATGCCGAACAGCCCGACCGCCAGCGCCAGATCCGGCAGCAGCACCCGGACCAGCTCCGCCCGGGACACCCGACGTCGCGGTGCGCCGACATCCGAGCCCGGCACCGCTCGGCCGTCCACCGGGTCTGTCGGATCTGTGGGGTCCATCGGATCAGAGGATGTCACGGCGACGCAGGTACACACCGCCGAGCAGGACGAACCCGACCAGATAGCCGGCGAGTACGGCAGCCGCCTGCCCACCCGACACCACCTGCTGTACGCCGGGCGTCTCGGAGTTGGCGCCGAGCGCGGCCACCAGCGATCCGGCGTTCGGTCCGGGCAGCCCCTGCTGCAGGTCGGCGACCCAGCCGATCAGTGGCGCGGCGACCACCGCCAGCAGGTTCTGTACGGCCAACAGCCAGACCAGGCCGAGTCCGACCGGCAGCGCCACCCCGCGCAGCGCGATCGCGAGCAACCCGCCGAACGCCGCCCAGACACCGGCGACCAGCCAACCGGCCCCGATCCCGGTGAACAGGTCACCCAGACCCGGCCAGTGGATCGCCTGGTTCTCGGCGGCGGCGATGACCGCGCTGGTCACCGCTCCGACGGCGTAGACGGCGAGCACGGTGGCGAGCGTCGCCACGGCCAGGGTGAGCAGCTTGCCGGTGTACACCGCCAGCCGGGACGGGCCCTGGGTGAGCAGGGTCTTCCAGGTGCCCCAGCCGTACTCGCCGCCGACGGTCAGCACACCGAGGATCACCATGATGGCGCCGAGGAACACCGGCAGACCGCCGATCGAGTTGCCGACGAGCCGGTCCGGCAGCAACGCGGCCAACCCCAGGTCGGCCCGGAAACCACCGGTGTCCCCGGCGTAGCCCGCGTACGGGACCAGGTAGGTGAAGAGCAGGCTCAGCACCAGCGTGATGGCGAGCAGCAGCCAGGTGGCGGGCCGGCGAATTAGCTTCGCCGTCTCGGCCCGTACGACGCCGGCTACGGCGGCGCCGGTCGACATCGGCCGCTCGGTGCCGACCTGCGGGCCGGTCGCGGCCAGTTCAGCGGTTGACATCGGCCAGTTCCCCTCTGCTGAGTTCACGCTTGTGCCCGCCCTTGGCCTGCTCGCCCTTGGCCTGCTCGCCCCTGGTCAGTTCGAAGAAGACCTGCTCCAGGTCGCGCTCGTGCCGGCGCAGTTCGCTGACCGCCACCCCGGCGCCGACCAGCTCCGCGTTCAGCCAGGCGGCCCGCTCCGGATCCACGGTCAGGTCGAGACCGTCGTCGGTGACCCGTACCCGGTCCGCGCCGAGCAGGCTCCGGGCCCGGTCGGCGGCCAGTTCGAGCGGTTCGGCCCGGACCCGCAGCCCGGGCGTACCGAGCAGTTGCGTCACCGTGTCCTCGGCGACCAGCCGGCCGTCGGCGATCACCCCGACCCGGTCGCAGAGCTGCTGTACCTCGCCGAGCAGGTGACTGGAGAGCAGTACGGTGCAGCCGTCGTCACCGAGTTGCCGGATCAGCGCCCGCATGTCGGCCATGCCGGCCGGGTCGAGTCCGTTGGTCGGCTCGTCCAGGATCAGCAGCCGGGGCTGCTTGAGCAGTGCGCCAGCGACACCGAGCCGCTGTTTCATGCCGAGCGAGTAGCCGGCGTACCGGTCACCGGCCCGGTCGGTCAGGTCGACGGTTTCCAGCACCGCGTCGACCCGGGCCAGCGGCACGTGTGCGTAGCGGGCCAGCACCTTCAGGTTCTCCCGCCCGGACAGGTACGGGTAGAACGCCGGTCCCTCGATCATCGCCCCGACCCCGGCGAGCGGATCACGGCTGCCGGGCGTACGGCCGAGCAGCCGGACCGTACCGGCGGTGGGTCGGACGAGTCCCAGCAACATGCGCAGGGTGGTGGTCTTGCCGGCGCCGTTCGGGCCGAGGAAGCCGTACACCTCGCCGGCCCGGACACTCAGCTCGACCGCGTCCACGACGGTACGGCCGCCGTACCGCTTGGTCAGCCCGACCGTCCGGACGAGCTCATCCTCATCAAGAACATCCATGCCCCCACGATGTCCCCCGCAACACCCCCCGCCATCGCCTCCCAAGCGACACCCCTCATACGTCAGGGGACGTACACCCCACCCTCGGCCGGCGCCTGTTATCGAGAAAGAGGGCCTATCGGGGCGCGAATAACGCCTCTTTCTCTAGATGAGGCGCCGGGGGAGGTCAGGGGGTGACGGCGGTGAGGACGGCGGCTTCGACGCGGTCGCGTTCTGATTCGTCGGAGTAGTCGCCGACCAGGTAGAAGGCGTCTACTACGTCGCCGCCGAGGGTGGAGATCCTGGCGGCGCGGACGATCGCGCCGGCCTCGTCCAGAGCGCTCGTCACCCGGTAGAGGAGGCCTCCGGAGTCGGCGGCGCGCAGTTCGAGCACCACCGCGTCGGTGGCCGCGGCCCGGTGCCAGACCACCTTCGGGGCCGCGCCGCCGCCCCGGCTGGCCAGGGCCCGGCCGCGCAACCGTTGGATCACCGACACGTCACCGGTGACCGCGCGGCGCAGGTCGGCGCTGAGCGCGATCGGGTCGGGCGGGGTGCCGTACCGGGGCTGGACCTGGAACTCGACCAGCCCCCGGTCGGCGACCGTGCTGGCGTCGGCGGAGAGCACTTCGAGCCGGTGCAGGGCCAGGCAACCGGCGACCGCGGCGAGCAGGCCGCGCCGGTCGGCGGCGGCTACCGCCACCCGCGCCCCGTCCAGGTGTACGGCCGGCAGCGGCCCCTCCAGCAGCGCCGGATCCGGCGTCGGCGGGTCGGGCAGCTCACCGGTGTCCAGTGCGGTGTGCACCCTGCCGACCAGTTCGGCGATCAGCCGGGACTTCCAGTCCGACCAGGCGGCCGGGCCGGTGGCCTGGGCGTCGGCGCGGGCGAGCCCGTGCAGCAGGCTGAGGGTGTGGCTGTCGCCGACCGCCTCGGCCACGCCGGAGATCGTCACCGGGTCGCGCAGGTCCCGTCGGGTGGCCACCTCGGGCAGCAGCAGGTGCAGCCGGACCAGCTTCTCGATCAGGTCCACCTCGGCTGGCGGGAGGCCGATCCGGGCGGCGATCGAGGCGGCGATCGGGGCACCGACGGTGCTGTGGTCACCGGGCAGGCCCTTGCCGACGTCGTGCAGGAAAGCGGCGAGCAGCAGCAGGTCGGGCCGGTCCACCTCGCGGGCGTACGCGGTCGCCTCGGCGGCGGCCTGGACCAGGTGCCGGTCGAGGGTGAACAGGTGCACCGGGTTGTGCTGGGGCAGGCTGCGCAGCCGGGGCCATTCCGGCAACCAGCCGTCGATGAGTCCGTACCGGTCGCAGGTTTCCCAGGTGGTGACCAGGCCGGGGCCGGCGCCGAGCAGGGTGATCAGGGCGGCGCGGGCCGCCGCCGGCCACGGGGTGGGCAGCGGCGGGCAGTACGCGGCAAGCCACTCGCAGGTGGCGCGGGCGATCGGCAGTCCGGTGCTGGCCGCCGCGGCGGCGACCCGCAGCGACAGGCTGGGGTCGGGGCGGGCGCCGATCGCGGTCCGGGCGAGGACCAGTTCGCCGTCGTGTTCGACCACGTCACGGGCGACCGGGCGGCGCAGCAGCCGGCCGTCGGCGCCCCGGTTGTCGGGGCCGCGCAGCCGTCCGCTGCGGAGCCGGTCGGCGGCCCGGAACGCGTCGGCGAGGGCGTGGCTGATCGTACGGGCGTCGCCGGCCACCCGGCGCAGCACCGCGTCGCCGTCGTCGAGCCCGAGCAGGGTGGCGACGGCGGCGCGTTCCTGCGCGACCAGGCGGTCGACCCGCCGGCCCCGGGACACGTGCAGTGCGTCGCGGGTGTCGAGCAGCCGCAGGTGGGCGGCGCGTACGGCGGGTCGCAGGGCGTCGCTGATCCCGGCGTACGCGATGGCGCGCAGCAGGCCCACGTCGCGCAACCCGCCGGCGGCCTCCTTGAGGTCGCCTTCGAGCAGGAAGGCAAGTTCGCCGTGCGCCTTCCAGCGGGCGGCGGTCACCTGGTGCAGCACCGGCAACTGCCGCACCGCGGTACGCCGCCACTGGTCTCCGGCGGCGGCGATGAGCTTGTTGCTGAGTGCCTCGTCCCCGGCGATGTGCCGGGCGTCGAGCAGCCCGAGGGCGACCTTGACGTCGTCGTGCGCCACGGACAGCGCCTCGGGGATGGTGCGGACCGAGTGGTCCAGGCCGAGCCGGGCGTCCCAGATCGGGTACCAGAGCGCGGCGGCGATCTCGTCCATGCCGGGCACACCGTCGTGCACCAGCACCAGGTCGAGATCGCTGTACGGCGACAACTGCCGGCGGCCGAGGCCGCCGACCGCGACCAGCGCCACCCCGGCCGGTACTGCCGGCATCAGCGCACACCCGGCGGCACAGGTTGCGCACCCGGCGCAACAATCGCTCGCGACCACGTGGCCGCCCGCGGGGCCCCACTGGCCGGTGCCGGCGCGACCA